>NZ_JASCPK010000081.1:0-26610 GCF_029959385.1 Pseudomonas sp. PS01303 | reverse complement strand
GTCTGATGCCCTCATGCTGCGTTGCCGCTCCTCGCCATAGCTGGCTATGACTCGTCGCGGCGCCTTGCTTGAGGGCATCAGCCACTCGCCAAAAGTGAGCGAAATGGGTGAGACGGGACACAAGAATCCGCGCCGGTCGTCGCACCGGCGCAGACCCTGCAGGGACGCAGGATCAACAGCAAACCCGCACACGGCGGGAGCTGACCGGCCGTTTTTATCGACGGCTCTATATGCAGATCTGCACGGCATGCCATAGGCGCCGGAAAAAGTCATTTGCAAAAGTCCGGATATTCCTTAGAATATGCGGCCTTTCGGGCACCCATGCCCGCTGTGCATTTAGATTTGCAGCACCGACTACAGGAACGATGTTCACATGCTAACAATCCGTCTTGCCCTTGGCGGCTCCAAAAAGCGCCCGTTTTACCACCTGACCGTAACCGACTCGCGTAACCCGCGTGACGGCTCCCACAAAGAACAGGTTGGTTTCTTCAACCCTGTTGCCCGTGGTCAGGAAGTTCGTCTGTCCGTGAACCAAGAGCGCGTTGCCTACTGGCTGAGCGTTGGTGCACAGCCTTCTGAGCGTGTTGCTCAGTTGCTGAAGGACTCTGCAAAGGCTGCGGCCTGAGCAATATGAACGCGACGCCAGCTGTTGCTGATGATTTGATCGTTATCGGCAAAATTTATTCTGTTCATGGCGTTCGCGGCGAAGTGAAGGTTTATTCCTTTACTGATCCGACTGAAAACCTGTTGCAGTACAAAACCTGGACGCTCAAGCGCGAAGGCAATGTCAAACAGGTCGAGCTGGTCAGTGGACGCGGGAGCGATAAGTTCCTGGTCGCAAAGCTCAAGGGTCTTGATGATCGTGAAGAAGCTCGTCTTCTGGCCGGTTATGAGATCTGCGTGCCGCGCAACCTGTTCCCTGAATTGACCGACGGCGAGTACTACTGGTACCAGCTGGAAGGTCTGAAGGTCATCGATCAACTGGGGCAAATGCTCGGGAAAGTCGATCATCTTCTGGAAACCGGCGCCAATGATGTAATGGTAGTCAAGCCTTGCGCTGGCAGCCTGGATGATCGCGAACGCTTGCTGCCCTATACGGCGCAGTGTGTGTTGGCAGTCGATCTGGCAGCGGGCGAGATGAAGGTGGATTGGGATGCGGACTTCTAAGCGTGGCTAAATTGCGCGTAGAAGTGATCAGTTTGTTTCCCGAGATGTTTTCCGCCATCGGCGACTACGGCATCACCAGTCGAGCGGTCAAACAGGGGCTCTTGCAGCTGACCTGTTGGAACCCGCGGGATTACACGACGGATCGGCATCACACTGTGGACGATCGCCCGTTTGGCGGTGGTCCGGGCATGGTGATGAAGATCAAGCCCCTGGAAGATGCTCTGGTTCAGGCCAAGGCAGCAGCCGGGGAGGCGGCGAAGGTTATTTACCTGTCCCCCCAAGGCCGTCAACTGACTCAGTCGGCGGTACGCGAGTTGGCACAATCGGATGCATTGATCCTGATTGCCGGCCGCTATGAAGGCATTGACGAGCGTTTTATTGATGCTCATGTCGATGAAGAGTGGTCGATTGGTGACTATGTATTGTCTGGCGGCGAGCTGCCGGCAATGGTCATGATCGATGCGGTTACACGACTGCTGCCTGGAGCTTTAGGGCATGCGGACTCCGCCGAGGAAGATTCCTTTACGGATGGTCTGCTGGATTGCCCGCACTACACCCGACCTGAGGTGTATGCGGATCAGCGTGTTCCCGACGTGTTGCTAAGTGGCAATCACGCGCATATCCGGCGTTGGCGTTTACAGCAGTCCCTTGGTAGGACCTATGAACGACGCGTCGATCTTCTGGAAAGCCGCTCGCTTTCTGGAGAAGAGAAGAAGCTGCTCGAGGAATACATCCGCGAGCGGGACGATAGTTAACAACGTATCGATGGTAGATCGAACGATTTACCTTAGGAGCACAGCATGACCAACAAAATCATCCTTGCACTCGAAGCAGAGCAGATGACCAAAGAAATCCCTACCTTCGCCCCAGGCGACACTATTGTCGTTCAGGTGAAAGTGAAGGAAGGCGATCGTTCCCGTCTGCAAGCGTTCGAAGGCGTTGTAATCGCCAAGCGTAACCGCGGCGTGAACAGTGCGTTCACCGTTCGTAAAATCTCCAACGGTGTTGGCGTAGAACGTACTTTCCAGACCTACTCCCCGCAGATCGACAGCATGGCTGTTAAACGTCGCGGTGACGTACGTAAAGCCAAGCTGTACTACCTGCGCGACCTGTCGGGTAAAGCAGCTCGCATCAAGGAAAAACTGGCTTAAGTCCAGCTTCCGATGCAGAAAAAAGCAGCCTACGGGCTGCTTTTTTGTTGCCCGAATTTCACCGATCCTCTGTAGGAGCTGCCGAAGGCTGCGATCTTTTGATCTTGCTTTCGACCCGCAATCCACTGTTTACGAGCTGCCCGACATGACCACCCGCGACCAGGAAATCGAACGCCGCACCGAACTCTCGGTGACCCGCGTCACCAAAGCCGTCTTCCCGCCGACCACCAATCACCACAACACCCTGTTCGGCGGCACGGCGCTGGCGTGGATGGACGAAGTCTCGTTCATCACCGCCACACGCTTCTGCCGCTTGCCGCTGGTGACCGTGTCCACCGACCGCATCGACTTCAACCACGCGATCCCGGCGGGCTCGATCGTTGAGTTAGTGGGCAAGGTGATCAAGGTCGGCAACACCAGCCTCAAGGTTGAGGTGGAAGTGTTTGTTGAAAGCATGAGCTGTGATGGTCGTGAGAAGGCGATTCATGGGCAGTTCAGCTTTGTCGCGATTGATGACGATAAGCGGCCGGTGCCGGTGCTGCCGGGTTTTGCTGCATGATCTGATACCGCGTCGCGGCCATCGCGAGCAGGCTCACTCCTACAGTTGGAATGCGTTCCCTTGTAGGAGTGAGCCTGCTCGCGATTCGATTTAAGAGGCGACGCTGCTCTCAGGCTGAATCAACGCCAACAACGTCCACCCCGACCCCGGCTTCACGACAGTCTCCGGCGTCACCACATGCACCCAGCCGCTGTCATCGCGCATAAACAGCAACGTCGCGCGATTACCATGCAGCGCCCGGTAATCATCCCAACTGAAGCCATCCGTCAACGTCGTGCTGTACAACTCCGCCCCCTGGCCGATCTGACTGGCCAGCTTCGCGTAGGTAAACGCTTCGCTGCCCAACTGATTGCCACGATGCTCAAGACTCGCCCGGTGCTTGTCGCTGCGACGGCTTTCCTGACCACTCGCCAAGCCAAACAAGCGCTGATGCCCGAAGTCATGACGGAAGCGCATCGCCGCCAAGGTATTCAGCTCACCCGACGGCGACAGCGCCAGCAAATGCCCCAGCCCGACCAGATCCAGATGCGCATCGGCATGCTGCGAGGCCGGATTGCCGAAGTACGTCGGCAAACCTTCCATGCGCGCCGCACGAATGTTTTCCCAGCTTGAATCGGTCAGCAATACCCGGCTGCCCAATTGCTGCAGCGACTTGGCCAGCTCGCGTGCCGGGCCATTGGCACCGACGATCAGGAAGCCGCTCGGCGCCGGTTCGGCCACCTTAAGCAAACGTGCCAACGGGCGCGCCGTCGCGCTTTGCAGCACCACCGTGCCGATGATCACCGCGAACGTCAGCGGCACGAGCAGCAGCGCCCCTTCATGCCCGGCCTCGTGCAGACGAATCGCAAAAATCGCCGACACTGCCGCCGCGACAATCCCGCGCGGCGCGATCCAGCACAGCAGCGCACGCTCGCGCCAGCTCAGGCTCGAACCGGCCGTACTGAGCAGCACGTTCAGCGGTCGAGCGATGAACTGAATCACCACCAACAGAATCAGCACCAACGGCCCGAGGCCCATCAACGCGTACAAATCCAGGCGCGCCGCGAGCAAAATGAACAACCCGGAAATCAGCAGCACGCTGAGGTTTTCCTTGAAGTGCAAAATGTGCCGCACGTCCACGCCTTTCATGTTCGCCAGCCACATGCCCATCAGCGTCACCGCCAGCAGACCGGACTCGTGCATCACCTCGTTGGAGGCAATGAAAATCCCCAGCACCGCCGCCAGCGACGCGAGGTTATGCAGATACTCCGGCAACCATTGCCGGCGGATCACCGTCCCCAGCAGCCAGCCACCGACAACGCCGAACACCGCGCCACACAGAATCACCCCGCCAAACGTAAACAGACTCTGCTTGAGCCCATGACCTTCAGCACTGGCAATAATGAAGCTATAAACCACAACGGCGAGGAGGGCGCCGATCGGGTCGATGACGATGCCTTCCCAGCGCAGAATGTTGGCGATGGAGGATTTCGGCCGCACCACGCGCAGCATCGGCACAATCACCGTCGGGCCGGTGACCAGCGTCAGGCTGCCGAAGAGGATGGCCAGCATCCAGTCGAAACCAAGCAGATAGTGCGTGGCGACGGCGATGACGACCCAGGTCGACAGCGCACCGATGGTCACCAGACGATGCACGACGCTGCCGATTTCTTTCCATTCCGACAGGTGTAGTGTCAGGCTGCCCTCGAACAGAATCAGCGCCACCGCCAGCGATACCAGCGGCATCAGCAGAGGGCCGAACATTTCCTGTGGATCGAGCAGGCCCAACACCGGCCCGACCAAAATCCCCGTCACCAGCAGAAACAGAATCGCCGGCAGCTTCAGGCGCCATGCCAGCCATTGGCAACCCAATGCGGCGACACCGATGCCACCGAATGCCAATAGGATTTGCTGCTCGTTCATTGAAGCTCCCTGTTCCTTGAAATGGCGCGCTGTGAAAGACTAGCGCGCATTATTACTGTTCATTTTCTATTTGCGTACAGCGCTTTTGCGTGTGCGTGCAGAGTGCCCATGGCTGCCATTGACCACCCGCTGATTGATCAATTCCTCGACGCTTTATGGCTGGAGAAAGGCCTGTCCGACAACACCCGTGACGCCTATCGCAGTGACCTGGCGTTGTTCAACGGCTGGGTGCAGGAGAAAAACCTGGAGCTGATCAATGCCGGTCGCGAATTGATCCTCGATCATCTGGCCTGGCGCCTTGAGCAAAACTACAAACCGCGCTCGACGGCGAGATTTCTCTCCGGGGTGCGTGGCTTCTATCGCTACTTGCTGCGCGAGAAGATGATTTCCGTCGACCCGACGTTACGTGTCGAAATGCCGCAGCTGGGTCGGCCGTTGCCCAAGTCGTTGTCGGAAGCTGACGTGGAAGCGCTGCTGAAGGCGCCGGATCTCAGCGACGCCATCGGTCAGCGTGATCGCGCCATGCTTGAGGTGTTGTATGCCTGCGGCCTGCGGGTGACCGAATTGATCAGCCTCACCCTGGAACAGGTCAACTTGCGTCAGGGTGTGTTGCGGGTGATGGGCAAGGGCAGTAAGGAGCGGCTGGTGCCGATGGGCGAGGAAGCGATTGTCTGGGTCGAGCGCTACATGCGCGATGGGCGCGGTGAACTGCTCGGCGGGCGGCCCAGCGATGTGCTGTTCCCCAGTCAGCGCGGCGAGCAGATGACCCGGCAGACGTTCTGGCACCGCATCAAGCATCAGGCCAAGGTCGCGGGGATTGGCAAGTCGTTGTCGCCGCATACGTTGCGCCATGCGTTCGCCACGCACCTGCTCAACCATGGCGCGGATTTGCGCGTGGTGCAGATGCTGCTCGGCCACAGCGACCTCTCCACCACACAAATCTACACCCACGTCGCCCGCGCCCGCCTGCAAGAGCTGCACGCCAAACACCACCCGCGCGGCTGACACATCCCCTTTGTTTGAAATACTTATCTGTGGTGAGGGGATTTATCCCCGACGGGCTGCGCAGCGGCCCCAAACCTGGCTTGCTCGGTTTGTCTGATGGATCGGGTTGGATGATTTTGGGGCTGCTTCGCAACCCAGCGGGGATAAATCCCCTCACCACAATAATGTGTGTCAGTCCCATGTGGGTGTAGCAGTTGCAGAGGCAATGCGTTGCGCGTGGTGCAGATGCTGCTGGGCCACAGCGACCTTTCAACCACGCAAATCTACACCTACGTAGCGCGCCCGCCTGCAAGAGCTGCACGCCAAACACCACCCGCGCGGTTAACTCCATACCCCCCCGTGTAGGAGCTGCCGAAGGCTGCGATCTTTTGATCTTAAAAACAAAATCAAAAGATCGCAGCCTGCGGCAGCTCCTACATAAAGCAGGTGTGAGGAGTGGCGACAGGCGCATTCGGCCACCGTGGCCTTATGTGTTAGGCTTTGCCGGTTTGCACGATGGACGGTTATGACCCGGTGTTCCGGCACGGGCGTTCTGATCGTTCCATTTGTCCGCCTTCAGGAGTTCTCATGCGTCTGACCCAGATTTTCGCCGCCGCAGCCATTGCGTTGGTCAGCACCTTTGCCGTCGCCGATGACGCGGCCGACAAAGCGATTCGTCAAAGCCTGGAAAAACTCGAACTCGAGGTTCCGGTAGAAAGCATCAATGCCAGCCCGTTGCCAGGCATGTACGAAGTCAAACTCAAAGGCAGCCGCGTGCTCTACGCCAGCGCCGATGGTCAGTACATCGTTCAGGGTTACCTGTTCCAGCTCAAGGACGGCAAACCGGTCAACCTGACCGAGAAAACCGAACGCCTGGGCGTCTCCAAACTGGTCAACGCCATTCCGGTTGCCGAAACCGTGGTCTACCCGGCGATCGGCGAAACCAAATCGCACATCACCGTGTTCACCGACACCACCTGCCCGTACTGCCACAAGCTGCACGCCGAAGTGCCTGAGCTGAACAAGCGCGGCATCGAAGTGCGCTATGTTGCGTTCCCGCGTCAGGGCCTCGGTTCGCCGGGTGACGAGCAACTGCAAGCCGTGTGGTGCTCGAAAGACAAGAAAGCCGCCATGGACAAAATGGTCGATGGCAAGGAAATCAAGGCCACCAAGTGCGAGAACCCGGTTTCCAAACAGTTCGCTCTGGGTCAGTCGATTGGCGTGAACGGTACACCGGCCATCGTTTTGGCCGACGGACAAGTCATTCCGGGCTACCAGCCTGCGCCACAAGTCGCCAAACTGGCGCTGGGCGCGAAGTAATTCGCATCGTCACGGTCAGCCGCTGACGATCATGGTCCGGCAGCAACATTGCCGGGCCATCAATAGAGAGCCGCGAGCACGCGGTTGTTTTCCGGCCGACCCAGCGTCGGCCGTTTTATGGGGAGTTCACAGTGAATCCGGTCAAAGTAGGCATCTGTGGGTTAGGCACCGTCGGTGGCGGTACCTTCAACGTACTTCAGCGCAACGCCGAGGAAATTGCTCGTCGTGCCGGGCGTGGAATCGAAGTGGCACAAATTGCCATGCGCACGCCAAAGCCTCAGTTCCAGACGACCGGTATTGCGATTACCAACGATGTCTTCGAAGTGGCCACAAACCCTGAGATCGACATCGTTATAGAGCTGATGGGCGGCTATACCGTTGCCCGCGAGCTGGTACTCAAGGCCATCGAGAATGGCAAGCATGTGGTCACCGCGAACAAGGCTCTGATTGCCGTTCACGGTAATGAAATTTTCGCCAAGGCTCGCGAGAAAGGCGTGATCGTGGCTTTCGAAGCGGCCGTGGCCGGTGGCATTCCGGTGATCAAGGCGATCCGTGAAGGCCTGTCCGCCAACCGCATCAACTGGGTCGCCGGGATCATCAACGGCACTGGCAACTTCATCCTCACCGAAATGCGCGAGAAGGGTCGTACCTTCGAAGACGTGTTGGCCGAAGCGCAGGCACTGGGTTACGCCGAAGCCGATCCGACCTTCGACGTTGAAGGCATCGACGCCGCGCACAAGCTGACGATTCTCGCTTCCATCGCGTTCGGCATCCCGCTGCAATTCCACAAGGCTTACACCGAAGGCATCACCAAGCTGACCACCGCTGACGTCAACTACGCCGAAGCGCTGGGCTATCGCATCAAGCACCTCGGCGTGGCGCGCAGCACCGCTGCCGGCATCGAGTTGCGCGTACACCCGACGCTGATCCCGGCCGATCGTCTGATCGCCAATGTCAACGGCGTGATGAACGCGGTGATGGTCAACGGTGACGCCGCCGGTTCGACGCTGTTCTACGGCGCCGGCGCCGGCATGGAGCCAACCGCTTCGTCGGTGATCGCCGATCTGGTCGACGTGGTTCGCGCCATGACCTCCGATCCGGAAAACCGCGTGCCGCACCTGGCCTTCCAGCCGGACTCGCTGTCGGCCCATCCGATCCTGCCGATCGAAGCCTGCGAAAGCGCTTACTACCTGCGCATTCAGGCCAAGGATCATCCGGGCGTGTTGGCTCAAGTGGCGAGCATCCTCTCGGAGCGCGGCATCAACATCGAGTCGATCATGCAGAAGGAAGTCGAGGAACACGACGGTCTGGTGCCGATGATCCTGCTGACCCACCGTGTGGTCGAGCAGCGCATCAACGATGCCATCGCCGCCCTCGAAGCGCTGGCCGGCGTGAATGGTCCGGTTGTGCGGATCCGCGTCGAGCACTTGAACTAAATAGAAGCAGCTGCAAGATTCGAGCTGCAAGCGGCAAGAGAAAAGCGGTCTGGCTTTTACTTGCAGCTTGTAGCTTTTAGCTTGAAGCCCAAATCGAAGGTTTGCCCTTATGCGTTACATCAGTACCCGCGGCCAGGCACCGGCCCTGAATTTCGAAGACGTCCTGCTGGCTGGTCTGGCGACCGACGGCGGTCTGTACGTTCCGGAAAACCTGCCACGTTTCACCCAGGAAGAAATCGCTTCCTGGGCCGGCCTGCCGTATCACGAGCTGGCCTTCCGGGTGATGCGCCCGTTCGTCACCGGCAGCATTCCGGATGCCGATTTCAAAAAGATTCTTGAAGAAACCTACGGCGTGTTCGCCCACAGCGCCGTGGCGCCGCTGCGTCAGCTGAACGGCAACGAATGGGTGCTGGAGCTGTTCCACGGCCCGACCCTGGCGTTCAAGGACTTCGCCCTGCAACTGCTCGGTCGTTTGCTCGACTATGTGCTGGAAAAACGCGGCGAGCGCGTAGTGATCGTCGGCGCCACCTCCGGTGATACCGGTTCGGCCGCCATCGAAGGCTGCAAGCACTGCGAAAACGTCGACATCTTCATCCTGCACCCGCACAAGCGCGTGTCGGAAGTGCAGCGTCGCCAGATGACCACGATCTTCGGCGAGAACATCCACAACATCGCCATCGAAGGCAACTTCGATGACTGCCAGGAAATGGTCAAGGCGAGCTTCGCCGATCAGAGCTTCCTCAAAGGCACGCGTCTGGTGGCGGTGAACTCGATCAACTGGGCGCGGATCATGGCCCAGATCGTTTACTACTTCCACGCCGCACTGCAGTTGGGCGGCCCGGCGCGCTCGGTATCGTTTTCGGTGCCAACCGGCAACTTCGGCGACATCTTTGCCGGTTACCTGGCGCGCAACATGGGCCTGCCGATCAACCAGTTGATCGTCGCCACCAACCGCAACGACATCCTGCACCGCTTCATGAGCGGCAATCAGTACGTCAAGGACACCCTGCACGCCACGCTGTCGCCGTCGATGGACATCATGGTTTCGTCGAACTTCGAACGCCTGCTGTTCGACCTGCACGGTCGCAACGGCGCAGCAATCGCCGGTCTGATGGATTCGTTCAAGCAGGGCGGCGGTTTCAGCGTCGAGCAAGAACGTTGGACCGAAGCGCGCAAGCTGTTCGATTCGCTGGCCGTGGATGACGCACAGACTTGCGAAACCATCGCTGAAGTCTACGAGCAGACTGGCGAAGTGCTGGATCCGCACACCGCCATCGGTGTTAAAGCAGCGCGTGAATGCCGTCGCAGCCTGGATATCCCGATGGTGATCCTGGGCACCGCTCACCCGGTGAAATTCCCTGAAGCCGTAGAGAAAGCCGGTGTAGGAAAAGCGCTCGAACTACCTGCACATCTTTCTGATTTGTTTGAGCGAAATGAGCGCTGCACCGTTCTGCCAAACGAGCTGAAAGCCGTGCAAGCCTTTGTCAGCCAGCATGGCAACCGCGGCAAGCCGCTGTAAGCCGTAAAAGCTGTCACATTTTGAAGCCCGTCTCCTGACGGGCTTTTTTGTTTCTGCTGCCACACTGCTCGGGTTTTCACCCACGAAGGACGGGTGAGTTGATCACGAAGGAAGTGGCAATGTGGTTTTCCAGAGATTTGAAGCCGGCCCTGTGCTGGCTGTTTTTATTGGTAATGCTGGGGTTTATGCGCTGGAGTGTGGCAGCGCAACTGCTGCAGCATGACGGCGAAGTCAGCAAGGTTCAGCCCATTAAACTGAACGCAGAAGAGCAGCAATGGATCCGCGACAATCCGCGGGTCATCGTCGCGTCCGTGCAGTATCCGCTGTACCTGTTCCAGGATGAACATGCGCACTGGAACGGCCTGAACAGTGATGTGCTCAAGCGTATCAGCGCGATGACCGGTTTGCAGTTTGTGCATCAAGAGTCTTTCTCCACCGACCACCTGCTCGAACGGCTGGAGCGCGGTGAAGCGGACATCAGCACCACGCTGGCGATGAGCGATGAGCGCAAAGTGTTCCTCGATTTCAGCCATGCCTTTGGCGGTGCGGGCTGGGTGTTTGTCGGGCGTGTTGGCGAACCACAGGTGCAGTCGCTGGAGCAGTTGGCCAAACGTGTGCTGGTGCTGCCGGCCCGGCACGCGCTGGAAGGCATCATCCGCCGCGACTATCCGGCCATTGAGATCCGCTCGGTGAAAACCTATGCCGAAGCACGGGCGTTGGTCGAAAGCGGTGAGGCTTATGCCACGATTGAAAACGAGATTGGCGCGCAGTTGTTCCCTTCCGGATTGCTCAGGGTCGGCGATTTGCTTGAGGGAAAATGGGAGGCAGATCACTTGGCGGTGCGTAAGGGCCAGCCGGAGTTGTTGAGCATCCTCAACAAGGCGCTTGAGGCTTTTCCGCCGGAGGAGTTGCGCGCGATTCGGCTCAAATGGCTCGACGGTGTTTCACCGCTGCCGGTGCCCTCGGTGTGGCAGCGGATCGCCAGTTGGGGCTGTTGGGCGATGGCCGTGATTGGCACGTTCGGTCTGTTGTCGCTGGTCTGGAATCGCCGATTACGCGCGGCGATCAGGCAACGCACTGAAGCTGAAAAAGATCTCGGCGACCAGTTGGCGTTTCAGCATGCGTTGATCAATTCAATGCCCGATCCGGTGTTCGTCCGCGACCTGCTGGGCCGCTTGATCATGTGCAATCGCAGTTATGAGGAGGCGCTCGACATCCGTTTCGATCAGGTTCAGGGACGCTCGCTGATGGAGGTTGATGCGCTGCCACAGATCACGTCGCGCATGCTTCACGACGAATTCATGTCGCAGTTGCAGACGCGCAAGACGCGATTCTGCCGGCGCCAACTGCAATTCAAGAACGGCTCGCGGGAGATCTATCAATGGACGGTGCCGTTTTACAGCGCCGACGGAAAACTGCGCGGACTGCTCGGTGGCTGGACAGACATGAGCCGACGTCTGCACTGAGTTTGGGAAAAGTCCTATAACCCCTGAGGCCTTTTCCGATGGGAGGCTGAGGACGGCTGCCCTAAAGTGAACGGTGTCTGCGGTGAGAGTCCGCACCCGCCGTTTCAGAGGTCGCCTATGCGCTCGCTCAAAGTCCTGATCCTTGAACACAATCCGTTCCAGTTGATGGCGTTGCACCAGATGCTCAACGCCATCGGCATCTACAACGTACTGACCGCGCCGTCGCTGGGTTCGGCCTTGGGTTCGCTGGAGCAAAGCGGCGTCATCGATATCGCTATTTGCGATCCGCAACTCAAGGGCGGCGATGGCCTGGCGTTGATCCATCATCTGACCCGGCAGGAGCAATCACGCGCATTGATTCTGCTGGGCAACGTGGCGCCGAGCCTGCTGACCGACCTTGAAACGCTGCTGCACGCGCATGAGCTGCAACTGCTCGGACGCCTGCAAACGCCGGTTTCGGCGGTCTTGATGCGCGGTTTGCTTGATCAATACCTCAGCGCTTTGCATCAGCCTGTCGGGGCTTGAAACGCGGGGTATTTTTACTGTCATCTTCGCCGTGCATGCTCCATAGACCGGTAAGGCTCCAGGGATGGAGCAATCGCAGGCAGAACTTTCTTCTCGGGCCGGTGGTCATTTATTGTGAACACGCCCCAGGCACTGTGTTTTCGGACTATTGAGTGGAGATCGAGATGGAAAGTATCAGTCTATTGCTCGGTGAGGCTCTGAGCCCGTATCAAGTGACGTTGACCCCTCGCGGCAGCCATGGCGAATGCCTGGTGACCCTGAAGAACAGCAACGGCGCTATTGTGGTGGAACGCGAATTCAATCAGGCGCAGTTGAGCGACAAACGCTTGCTGACCGATGTCGTCGACGGCCTGCACCGTGACGTGCTGATTGCCGAAGGACGGCTGGAACCCTGTGTGATCGCGGCATTGCGCAACGCAGCGCTGGATAAACGTCCGACGCTGTAAAGATGAAATATTTTTTGTGGGAACCTTCCTGCATCCCTGTCAGTCAGACCCAGTAACAGCAGGATCAAGCATTGTGCTCCGGTGCTTGTCGCTTGCTGCTACTGGTCTTTATGTAGGCCACGTTTAACCCCGAGTCGTCTCCCCACTTCTCGGGGTTTCTTTTGTCTGGCGTTTGCCTATTGCGCGGCTTGCTGCTCGAAAAATGTCCGCGCTTGCTGCAGATAATCCGCTTGTCGTTCGGGATCCAGCCACGCCGCGTAGAGCTGATTCAAATGCTCGTGGTGCAGGGTGCGCAGCAGTTGATTGATTTCGCTGATGGCCTGGCGGCCCTGCGTGGTGTCGGAACAAGCGACATAGCCTGAGAGATATTTCTCGGTGCCGCGAATCGAATAGAACTCCAGCTCATCTTCCGAAATTTGTGCCTGTTTCGCCTGATAGCGGATCTCTGGCCAATAGCCGAGCACCACCTGTAATCGGTTCAGCCGCTGCATCGACAGCAAATTGCTCAATGCATCATTGCCGTAGTGCGGGGTCAATGCGCCGCTGGGGGCGTGGCGCAACAGTCCGTCGATGTATTCGCCGTAACTGCGTTCGGCAACTACGCCGACTTTTCGCTCACCACTGGCCAGCAGCGCAGAAAAATCCACCGCACCGTCCACCAGATACGGTTCGAGTACCGCGCGATCTTTCTGACGCACCACCAAGCCATTGGCTACAGCGCGAATCGCCGGAATCGAATATGCCACCCATTGCGCGCGCTCTTTGTTCCACAGCAGCGCAGGGTCGCAAGCGAAAGGGTTTTCGTGCAGCATCTGCAAACCACGCGCACGGTTGACGCGCATGATCTTGTGTTCGTATTGCGGCATGCCGGCAATCAGTTGCGGCATCAAATGATCGATCACCCCCTGACCCTTTTTCGGTCCTTCGAAAATCGTCATCGGCGGTAAATCGCGCAGCAACCAGATCAACGTTGGCTTCGCCTGCGCCCACGTTGGCGAGGCCAGCAAAAACAACAGGCCGAACAGACGCCACGTCCACCATTGGTGAGCGCGGTTGGCGTCTGAGGGATGCAGGTTTTTCAGCTTAAATGGCTCCGTCTTCGCGCAATCGGGCGATCTGCTGCGCGTCGTAACCGAGGTCGTTGAGCACTTGCGCATTGTGTTCACCCAGCGTCGGCCCGACCCATTCGGAACTGCCCGGTGTCTCGGAAAGTTTCGGCACGATGCCCGGCATCTTGAAGTCCTTGCCGTCCGGCAACTTGGCGGACAGGAACATCTCCCGGGCGAGGTATTGCGGGTCGCTGAACATGTCTTCGGCGCTGAAAATGCGGCTGACCGGTACTTCGGCCTGATTGAGCAGATCGAGCACCGTTTGCAGCGGCTGCGAATTGACCCAGCGATCGATCACGCCATACAACTCGTCGCGGCGACTGTCGCGCCCGTCGTTGCTGGCCAGCATCGGGTCATTAGCCAGATCTTCGCGACCGATGATCAGCATGAAGCGCTTGAAGATCGCATCGCCGTTGGCGCCGATCTGCACGTGCTTGCCGTCGGCGCTGGTGTGGATCGAGGAAGGTGTGATGCCGGGCATGATGTTACCGGTGCGCTCGCGGATAAACCCGAACACATCGAACTCCGGCACCATGCTTTCCATCATCGCGAAAATTGCTTCGTACAAGGCCACATCGACCATTTGGCCGAGCCCGCCATTGACCTCGCGATGACGCAGCGCCATCAGTGCGCCGATCACGCCCCACAGCGCGGCAATCGAGTCGCCGATGGAAATCCCGGTGCGCACCGGTGGGCGGTCTTCAAAACCGGTGATGTAGCGCAAACCGCCCATGGATTCGCCAACCGCGCCGAAGCCTGGCTGATCTTTCATCGGCCCGGTCTGACCGAAACCGGACAGACGCACCATCACCAGTTTCGGGTTCAGCGCGTGCAGGGTTTCCCAACTCAGGCCGAGTTTTTCCAGCACACCGGGGCGAAAGTTCTCGATGAGGATGTCGGCTTCACTGAGCAGTTTTTTCAGAATCGCCAAACCGTCGGGGTGTTTCAGATTCAGCGTCAGCGACTTCTTGTTGCGCGCCTGCACGAACCACCACAGTGATGTGCCTTCATACAACTTGCGCCACTTGCGCAGCGGATCACCGCCGTCCGGCGATTCGATCTTGATCACTTCGGCGCCAAACTCGCCGCAAATGCGCGAGGCAAACGGCCCGGCGATCAACGTACCCAATTCAATGACTTTCACGCCGCTGAGCGGCTTGTTGGCGAACGGCATACTGAATCCTGTAGGACAAGGCTGTGCGGATACAGCGTTTTAACATAGCCGGCTGTCAGACGCCGCAGGTTGATCGCCATCAATTCGATGATTGCCTACCGCATCGGTTAGACTTGCCGCCTTTCCTCGTATCAAGAAGCCCGTTCATGGCCCAGCCGTCCACTACCTACAAATTTGAACTGAACCTCACCGACCTCGACCGCAGCGTCTACGAGAGCGTCAAGCAGACCATCGCCCGTCACCCTTCGGAAACCGAAGAGCGCATGACCGTGCGCCTGCTGGCCTACGCCCTCTGGTACAACGAGCAGTTGTCGTTTGGTCGCGGTCTGTCAGACGTGGATGAACCTGCGCTGTGGGAAAAGAGCCTGGACGACCGCGTTCTGCACTGGATCGAAGTCGGCCAGCCAGACGCCGATCGCCTGACCTGGTGCTCGCGTCGCACCGAGCGCACCAGCTTGCTGGCCTACGGCAGCCTGCGCGTTTGGGAAACCAAAGTGATCCCGGCGATCAAGAACCTGAAAAACGTCAACATCGCCGCCGTCCCGCAGGAAGTGCTGGAGACCTTGGCCAAGGACATGCCCCGCGTTATCAAGTGGGACGTGATGATCAGTGAAGGGACGATCTTCGTCACCGACGACCGTGGTCAGCACGAAGTCCAGTTGCAATGGCTACAAGGTGAGCGCGGTTGATCCCGCGCCTGTAGCTGATTAATCCCACGTATTAAAGAGAAGTCTCCGTCACCCCATGCGTATCGAACCTCGTCAACTGCCTGCCACTCTGCCGTTTCTCGGTGATATTCCGCCGCTGCTGACCCGCCTGTATGCGGCGCGGGGCGTGCAGTCCGAGGCGGAGCTGGACAAGAGCCTGGCGCGGTTGATCCCGTTCCAGCAGCTCAAGGGCATTGATGCGGCAGTGGACTTGCTGGTGACGGCGCTGGAGCAACGCCAGCGCATCCTCATCGTCGGCGACTTCGATGCGGACGGTGCGACGGCCAGCACGGTTGGCATGCTTGGCTTGCGCTTGCTCGGTGCGGCGCACGTTGATTATCTGGTGCCGAACCGCTTTGAATATGGCTACGGCCTGACCCCGGAAATCGTCGAAGTCGCTTTGACTCGCGAGCCGCATTTGCTGGTTACCGTCGACAACGGTATCTCCAGCGTCGAGGGCGTGGCGGCGGCGAAAAAGGCCGGGCTCAAAGTGCTGATCACCGACCACCACTTGCCCGGCGAAGAATTGCCGCAGGCCGATGCGCTGGTCAACCCGAACCAGCCCGGTTGCGAATTCCCGAGCAAGGCACTGGCCGGCGTCGGGGTGATTTTTTATGTGTTGATGGCGTTGCGTGCGCGGTTGCGCAGCCTCGGCTGGTACGAGAACAAGCCGCAGCCGAACATCGGTGAACTGCTTGATCTGGTCGCGCTGGGCAGCGTTGCCGACGTGGTGCCGCTGGACGCCAATAACCGGATTCTGGTGCATCAAGGCCTGGAGCGAATTCGCGCCGGTCGCGCACGGCCGGGGATCAAAGCGATTCTTGAAGTGGCCAAGCGTGACGCCACCCGCATCACCTCCACCGATCTCGGTTTTATCGTCGGCCCGCGCCTGAACGCTGCCGGGCGTCTGGATGACATGAGCCTGGGCATCGAATGCCTGCTCACTGCCGACGCCAACGTTGCCCGGGAAATGGCCGCGCAACTGGACGGCATGAACCAGGATCGCAAATCCATCGAGCAGGGCATGCAGCGTGAAGCGCTGGCGCAGCTCAAGGACTTGCCGGTGGAGTCGATGCCGTTTGGTCTGTGCCTGTTCGATCCGGAGTGGCACCAAGGCGTGATCGGTATTCTCGCGTCGCGGATGAAAGAGCGTTACTTCCGTCCGACCATTGCCTTCGCTGATGCGGGTGATGGCTTGCTCAAGGGCTCGGGGCGCTCGGTGCAGGGCTTCCATATTCGTGACGCGCTGAGCGTTGTTGCAGCGCAGCATCCGACCCTGATCGCCAAGTACGGTGGCCACGCGATGGCCGCTGGTCTGACCTTGCCGCAGGAGAATTTTCCGCTGTTCGCCGAGGCATTTGACGCTGAAGTGCGTAGGCAACTTCGCGAGGAAGACCTGACCGGGCGCATGCTCTCTGACGGCACGCTGGCGGTGGAAGAATTCCACCTCGAACTGGCCCGCGCCCTGCGCCATGCCGGGCCTTGGGGGCAGCACTTCCCGGAGCCGCTGTTTCACGGTGTGTTCCAGTTGGTTGAGCAGCGCGTGGTCGGTGAGCGGCACCTGAAAGTGGTGCTGAAGAGCGAGTGTGGCTCGGTGAAGCTGGACGGTATTGCGTTTGGGATTGACCGGGATATCTGGCCGAATCCGACAATCAAGTGGGTTGAGCTCGCCTATAAGCTCGACGTTAACGAGTTTCGGGGTAATGAGACCGTTCAACTGATGATTGCTCATATCGAACCGCGTTAAGCCCTTCGCGGGCAAGCCTTGCTCCTACAGATGGTGTTGATCCTGTAGGAGCAGAGCTCGCTCGCGAAAGCATCCTTTCACACACTGAATCACTCTGAACCCTCCTTTCCCTCCCGTTGTCGACTAGGCTCTAAGCACTGCTTGATTGGCCTTGTGACGTCTTGTCGAATTTTTTGCCCGCGGGGGCGGGTGCTGCACCTTTTTCCTGTCACTCGTCGACTATTCAAACAGAACCCTGGAGCCTGCCCACTGATTTGAGAGGTGCCCCATGAGTCTGCTGCTTGAACCCTTTACCCTTCGCCAACTGACCCTTCCGAACCGCATCGCCGTCTCGCCGATGTGCCAGTACTCCAGCGTCGACGGCCTGGCCAACGACTGGCACCTGGTGCACCTCGGCAGCCGCGCGGTGGGCGGCGCCGGTCTGGTATTTACCGAAGCCACGGCGGTGACCGCCGACGGGCGGATCACCGCCGAAGACCTTGGCCTGTGGAACGACGAACAAATTGAGCCGCTGCAACGCATCACCCGTTTCATTACCTCCCAAGGCGCGGTCGCCGGCATTCAACTGGCCCACGCCGGGCGCAAGGCCAGCACCCATCGGCCGTGGCTCGGCAAGCATGGCAGCGTTAAACCCGATGACGGCGGCTGGACCCCGGTCGGACCGTCGCCGATTGCCTTTGACCCGCAACACACGCAACCGAAACAGCTGGATGAAGGGCAGATTGCCGACGTCATTCAGGCCTTTGTCGATGCTGCCAAACGCGCGTTGAAGGCCGGTTTCAGTGTGGTTGAGGTACACGCGGCGCATGGGTATCTGCTGCATCAGTTTCTCTCGCCGCTGAGCAATCAGCGCCGCGATCAGTACGGTGGTTCGTTTGAAAATCGTATTCGTCTGGTGTTGCAAGTGACGGAGGCGGTGCGGGCGGTTTGGCCGGAAGAGTTGCCGTTATTTGTTCGTGTATCGGCCACTGACTGGGTGGAGGACGGCTGGAATCCGGATGAAACCGTGGAGCTGGCGCGACGCCTGCACACCCTTGGCGCCGATCTGATCGATGTGTCTTCGGGTGGCACCGCAGCGAATGCCGAAATCCCCGTCGGGCCGGGTTATCAGACGCGTTTCGCCGAACGTGTCCGCAAGGAGTCAGGCATCGCCACCGGCACGGTGGGAATGATTACCGAGCCGGCGCAGGCCGAGCACATTCTGCGCACCTGTCAGGCCGACATCATCTTCCTCGCCCGCGAGCTGCTGCGTGATCCGTACTGGCCGCTGCATGCCGACGATGATCTGGGTGGACGCAAAGCGGTGTGGCCGGCGCAGTATCAGCGCGCGACGCATCGTGATCAGCCGATTCATGAGTCTGATTTGCGCGATTGAGTCAGTAGCGATAAAGCAAAAAGCCCCGGTCAGTGATGGCCGGGGCTTTGTTTTTGGTGGGTGTTTTTTTACTGCCTGGGCGGATGCTATCGCGAGCAGGCTCACTCCTACAGGGATTCTGCCGTACACAGAATGTGTGTTCGACGCAGACTAAATGTAGGAGTGAGCCTGCTCGCGATGAGGCCCAATCAGAAGCTAAAGAAACATCAAGGGTACTTACGCTTATCCGGCGCCGGCGGGAAGTACTGGTACAACCACGTCTCGCTCAACGTGCGATCGTTGGTGCGAATAAACAACCGCAGCTCCACCGGCTCAACGCTGTCACTGGTCGGGTACCAGTCAAACAGAATCCGGTAACCCTTGATGTCATCCAGCACCAGCACGCTGAAATCCTGCACCTTGCCGTTCGAACACGTCACCACCGGCTCAATCCCGGTGCCCTGCGGCAAACGATCCAGACCGCCGCCAGTGAAATCCACGGCAAAACGACGCGCCCACACCGGCGGGTAATGCTCCCCCGGTGCCCAGCCTTCAACGAACCCACCCATGCCGGAACGGGTCGCCTGCACTCGCGCGAGCGGCGTGCTCACCGGCGGCAAAGCGCTCCAGTAGAGCTTGTAGCCATAGTTCAGCGAATCACCGGCAGCCACCGGTTTCTTCGGTGTCCAGAACGCGACGATGTTATCGAGCGTCTCACCGGTGGTAGGAATTTCCAGCAGATCGATAGAGCCTTCGCCCCACGCGGTGGTCGGTTCGACCCACAGGCTCGGACGCTTGCTGTACCAGTCGACGGTGTCCTGATAGTTGGCGAACTCATGGTCGGTCTGCACCAGACCGAAACCTTTCGGATCGGTATCGGCAAACGCGTTGAATTGCAGAGTCGCCGGATTGTTCAGCGGACGGCAGATCCACTCGCCGTTGCCGCGCCACATCGCCAGGCGATCCGAGTCATGGATTTGCGGGTGAATGGTGTCGCACATGCGCCGTTCGTGGTTGCCGCAGCTGAACATGCTGGTCATCGGCGAGATGCCCAGTTGCTCGATGGCGGTGCGCGCATTGATGTGCGCGTCGATCTCCATCACCACGCGCTCGGCTTGGCAATCGATGTCGAAGCGGTAAGCGCCGGTCGCACTCGGCGAGTCGAGCAGGGCGTAGACCACAAAACGCGTGGCGTTCTGATCCGGGGTCTCGAACCAGAATTTGGTGAAATCAGGGAATTCTTCGCGTTTCTTGGCGTAAGTGTCGATCGCCAGACCGCGCGCGGAGAGGCCATATTGGCCAGTCGCGTCCACCGCACGGAAATAACTGGCGCCGAGGAACGACACCACGTCATGGCGATCCAGTTCCGGCGCCTTGAACAGCTTGAAGCCGGCAAAACCCAGGTCGCCTTTCAACTGTTGAGTGTCGACCGAAGTGTTTTCATAGTTGAACAGCGCCGGACGGAAATGCACTTCGCGCGCGGTACGAGTCTTCGGGTCGACGCTGTACATGCGCACCGGCTGGCGGAAACCCATGCCGACGTGGAAGAACTGCACGTCGAGTTGGCCCTTGTTTTCCTTCCACAACGAATGATTACCGTCGTAGCGAATCGCGTTGAAATTCTGCGGCGTCATGGTCGCCAGCGTCGGCGGCAGCACCTGTTTAGTGTCCTGATAGGCACTGCCAGCCAATTGCTTGGCCTGGCGCTTCAGCGCTTCGAAGTCAAACGCCTGCGCCTCGCCATCAGCGGCGCCGCCACTGGCCGCCCATGCGCGGGTCGCCAGCAGGCCGGTGGCCGAAAGACCGGTGTAAGCCGCAATGGCCATGGACGCTTTGAGCAAATTCCTGCGGAGCATAAATACAACCTGTCGTGTGCAATCCCGCGCCGTTCCTGGCACGTGCTGGATCGAAAATAACGGTTCGGACAAGCCTTCGGCCAAACGCAACGGACTATAAACAGATGCCGGCTAGCTTAAACGGTTCGCTCGCAATGCAAAATTCGTTGATTCACTGCGCCAGTGTGTCAATGAAACAAGACATGTCGGTTAAAAATCTGACAGGACGTTCTGATTTACACGGCATATCTGCTTTTCTTGACTAATTACTCTAAAAACCGCTTTTCAGCGGCGAATTTATTTCTATTCTATGGGCATGGCCGGCGCGATCCATTTGGCCGGCAGGGCACACGGCGCTGCTGTAAGGGGCAGGGCGATGTGGTGTTTAAGCAATTCTTTGCAGTACTAGAGAAGGACATCGTCCATGGCAAAAATACAAGGCATCACCGACATGCTGGGCATCTTCCCCTGCCTGGGCAGCGGGCGCAGAAGGCGCCGGTTGAGCTCTGAGGAACTGAAACTGGTGGAGCGCTATCGTGAGCTTTCGGAAAGTGACCGGATAGCGATGCGGTATCTGGTGGATGCGATGCGGAGTGTTTCGCGGTTTTAACGCTGGGGTGGGCACCGTGAAAGCCATTTGGCTTTTACGGTGGCCAGATCAATCAACCTACTAATGAACCTGTGGCGAGGGAGCTTGCTCCCGCTGGACTGCGCAGCAGTATCCTGCTTTTTCAAGAGGGGCCGCTATGCGACTCAGCGGGACGATTCGACAAGCTCCCTCGCCACAGATTTTTTGTTCAACCGGGCCGCTGATTTCGCCGCCAAGAAGAAGCCTATCGGCTAGCTACCCAAGACGCCAAGTCGACTCTGTCGACACCTACTGTAGGAAAGCGGGTTTGTCTCTGAAGGCAGTATCTGTAGGAAATGCCTGATTTTGCAGTGTCAGCGGCAACCGACCGCCCAAGCCGTAGTTTTTCCTTTATCTATTCGGATCCACGGAATGAACTGCAGGTTTCTCCATGTTGATCGAGTTTTCGGTGTCCAATTTCCGCTCATTCAGGGACAGGCAAACGCTGTCCATGGCGGCGAGCCCTCTTCTGAGCAAATCACGCAACACATTCAAAGCGGCCACGAATGCGGAGGAGCTTCCGGAACTGCTCAAGGTCGCTGCGATTTATGGCCCGAATGCGTCCGGCAAGTCATCGTTGATTCGAGCGATGGGCATCGTCGGGAGTTTATTGGCGATACCCGCTGACACGATGGATGCCGCGTTACCCGTTTCAGCGTTTCGCTTTGACGAAACACTGAAAGATGAGCCCAGTGCTTTTGAGTACGACTTTGTTCAAGGAGGTTTGCGCTATCGATTTGTCCTCGGTTTGACTGCGCAACGGATTGTTCACGAGCAATTGCTCTGCTTTCCACAAGGAAAAGAGACGTTGCTGTACAGACGTCAGGTTGATGCGCAAGGCGAGCATTATCTTTTCGGCGAAACCCTTGAAGGTGGCAAGGAAGTCCATCGCGCCTGGCAGCGTTTGACCAGCCCCAAGATGTTGTTTATCGCACAAGCAGTGATTCACAGCAGTGAAGAACTGATGCAACTGCGCGTACCGTTCTCCTGGTTTCAAAGTGGTCTGCTGGTGATTGAGCAGAACAACATGCCCGGTTTATCCACAGCGTCGATTCGTTTTTTGCAAATGGTTAAAAGCCATACGAGCGACTTGCGTGATTTTCTCTGCGCGCTGGATATTCCGGTATCAGCGATTCAACTCAGCCCGGATGATGCTGCTTCGGCTGCCGATAACAGAAAACTCACGCTGAAGGAGTTTATTGCCGCCGCGCAACGGGACAAGCTGACGCTCACGCACTCGAGTATGTCGGGTGAAGCCGAGTTTGATTTTTCGGAAGAGTCTTGCGGCACAAAGAACCTGATCGGTTTCTGGCTGCCGTGGTTCATGATGAATCAGGCCGGTGGCAGTGGCGTTCTCAGTGTCGATGAGTTGAGCAGCAGTCTGCACCCTGAAATCGTCGCCGATTTGATCGCCCGACATCTGGACAACGGGCTCAATACGCAACTGATCTTCACCACCCACGACACCCATCTGATGAATGAGAAAATTCTACGTCGCGATCAATTCTGGATTACAGAACGCGATGCTCACGCGGCCACGCATCTGTTTTCCGTGCACGACTTTGAAGGTCAGGAAAGCGAGGACGTCGAGAAGCGCTACTTCGAAGGACGTTACCGTGGATTGCCGCTGATAAGGCGGGGCTGACAATGGCGAGTTCGAATAAGTCGTTTGATCGAAAAGCCTCACGCTTCAAGCCGCAACCCAGTGTGTTGGTGCTCTGCGAGGACAGCAAATCAGGTAAGCGTTATCTGGAAGAGGCGGCACTGCACTTTCGTGCCCGGGCAAAGGTTGAAATCGTCCACTGCGGTGTAACCCACCCGAGCGGCATCGTCGATCGAGCGATGAAGCGACAAGAGCACTTCGACAAAATCTTCTGCGTTTTGGATCGCGATACTCACCGGTGTTTTGAACGTGCATTAAGTGAGGCGAAATCGCATCCAAAAATCACCATCATTGCGTCGTATCCATGCTTTGAATTTTGGCTTCTTTTGCACTTTGGCTTTAGCCGAAAACCCTTCAGATCTGCCGGGAAAAACTCTCCGGGTGATCTGGTGAGCAAGAGTTTGAGGACTAAGCCCAATATGGCGAATTATGAGAAGGGTAAAGCCATCAGTTATTTTGCTCAGCTGCTGGGTGAGCCCTTTCATCGGGCAAGAACGCTGGCGCCGAAAGTACTAGAAGACGTGGTGGCCAGTGGCGAGCCTAATCCCAGTACCGAAATCCATTTGTTGATGGATGTATTTGAAACGTTATCCACGCCCCAACGGATCTAGCTTTGTGAACCGTGCCCGCATCCCTGCGGGCAGGTACTGATTCTTAGCGACTCACCTTCCACGCATCCCCAGCCGGCGCCTTGCCGTGGTCATACGGCTTGCCAATCCACATATAAACCAGCCCCAAACCGATCACGATCGCCGTGCTCAACACCATCGCATAGTTCACATACCACGGCGCATCCGGCGTACGTGGCCAGGCCATGTTGATGATTGCGCCAACGCCGTACACCAGCGCGCCGATGTTCACCGGCCAGCCCCATGCGCCGAGGGTGAATTTGCCGCTCGGTTTCCAGCCTTTGCTGCGGGCGTACAACGCGGCCAGGACGATCATCTGGAACGCGAGGTAGATGCCGATGGCGGCGAAGCTGACGATGGTGGCCACGGCGTCTTGTAGGAAGAAACCTAGGGCGATGATCAGGGCCGGCAGGACGCCAGAGACGAACAGTGCGGCAACCGGTACTTGGGTTGTAGGAGAAATCTTTTTCAGCAGTCGGCTGCCGATGACCATTTCATCGCGAGCGTAGGAATACAGCAGACGGCTCGCCGCTGCTTGTAGGCTGATGACGCAGGAGATGAAGGAAATCATCACCACGCCCATCACTACTTTCGAACCGACCGGGCCGAAGGCATTGTTGAGGATGGTAGTGACCGGGTCTTTGTCGGTGCCGTTGATCACTGCTTGCATGTCGGGCACAGCGAGGATCAGCGCCAGGCAGGCGAACATCGCGGCGATGCCGCCGATGTAGATGGTCATGCGCATGGCCACCGGGATTTTCGCGCTCGGGTTCGGGGTTTCTTCGGCAACGTCGCCGCAGGCCTCGAAGCCGTAGTAGAGGAACATCCCCGCCAACGACGCGGTGAGGAAAGCCGGCAGGTACGAGCCGTCGACGCTGATGTCGAAGGTGTTGAACAGCACGCTGAGCGGTTGGTGACGTTCGAATACCAGCAGATAGACGCCGACGATCACCGCGCCAACCAGTTCGCAGAGAAAGCCGAACATGGCGATGCGTGCCAGCACTTTGGTGCCGCTGAGGTTGACCAGTGTGGCGAACAGGGTCAGCACCAGGGCGATGACGATGTTGGTGTTGTTGCTTGGCTCGAAACCGAGCATGGCGGCCAGGTACGGGCCAGCGCCGACCGCAACGGCAGCGATGGTCACGCATAGGGCGATGGAGTAAATCCAGCCGACCATCCATGCCCATTTTTTACCGACCAATCGGCGTGCCCAAGGGTAAACGCCGCCGGAGATCGGGAACTGCGAAACCACTTCGCCGAAGATCAGGCACACCAGCAATTGGCCGCAACCAACCAGCAAGTAGGCCCAGAACATCGGTGGGCCGCCAGCGGCAAGGCACAGGCCGAAGAGGGTATAAACCCCTACGACCGGTGACAGATAAGTGAAGCCCAAGGCGAAGTTTTCCCACAGGCTCATGCTGCGGTTGAAGTTCGAGGTGTAGCCCAGTTTGCGCAGTTGCTCGGCATCGCTGTCGGCAACGGCTGAGGCGAGATCGGGTGAGGAACTCATGTGTGTTTTGCTCCGTGAAATCGGCAGATTTCGGATGGCCGAGGCCGTGGCGGGGCTTTGTGGGCGCCGCCCGGGTCGGTGGTTATTGTTTTGGGATCCTGGTGGTGCGTAGTGCCGGTTTCTACCTTGAAGCCGGGGTGACGCCTTCGCGAGCAAGCTTTGCTCCTACAGGGCGACATCGCATCCCTGTAGGAGCAGAGCTTGCTCGCGAAGCTTTTGACCTTAGTGCTTGAACATCACATGCCGAACCGTGGTGTAGTCCTCCAGCCCATACATGGACATGTCCTTCCCGTAACCGGACAATTTCTGACCGCCATGGGGCATTTCGCTGACGAGCATGAAGTGCGTGTTCACCCACGTGCAGCCGTACTGCAAACGTGCCGACATGCGGTGCGCGCGTCCTACATCCGCTGTCCACACCGAGGAGGCGAGGCCGTAGTCCGAATCGTTGGCCCATTCCAGCGCCTGCGCTTCATCGGTGAATTTGGTCACGGAAACCACCGGCCCAAACACTTCGCGGCGAACGATTTCATCGTCCTGCTGCGCATCGGCCAGCACGGTCGGCTCGAAGAAGAAACCATTGCCATCAACAGCCTTGCCACCAGTGATCAAACGAATGTGCGACTGCGCCACAGCACGCTCCACAAACCCGGCAACACGGTCGCGATGTTGTGCAGTGATCAACGGCCCCAGTTCGGTCGACGGATCATCCTGCAAGCCGTACTTGATGCTGCTGACCGCCGCGCCGAGCTTCTCGACAAACTTGTCGTAGATGCCTTGCTGCGCATAGATCCGGCACGCGGCGGTGCAATCCTGCCCGGCGTTGTAGAAACCGAAGGTGCGAATACCTTCCACCGCCGCATCGATGTCGGCGTCGTCGAAGATGATCACTGGCGCCTTACCGCCCAGTTCCATGTGCATGCGTTTGACGCTGTCGGCAGTGCTGGAAATGATATTGGCGCCCGTAGCGATGGAGCCGGTCAGCGAAACCATGCGCACTTTCGGATGGGTAACCAACGGACTACCAACGGTAGGCCCACGACCAAACACCAGATTGAGTACGCCAGCCGGGAAGATTTCCGACGCCAGTTCGGCCAGTCGCAACGCGGTCAGCGGGGTTTGTTCCGACGGCTTGAGCACCACGGTATTACCGGCGGCCAGCGCCGGGGCGATTTTCCAGGCGACCATCATCAGCGGGTAGTTCCACGGCGCGATGGAGGCAATCACGCCAACCGGATCGCGACGGATCATCGAGGTGTGGCCGGGCAGGTATTCGCCACCGGCCGAACCGCTCATGCAACGGCTGGCACCGGCGAAGAAACGGAACACGTCGGCAATCGCCGGAATCTCGTCGTTGAGCGCGGCGGTGTAGGGTTTGCCGCAGTTGTCGGATTCGAGTTTGGCCAGCTCTTCGCCGTGGGCTTCGATAGCGTCGGCGAGTTTGAGCAGCAGCAGCGAGCGGTCTTTCGGCGCGGTTTGCGACCAGTCGGCGAAGGCGTTGTCGGCAGCACGCACGGCGGCATCGACCTGGGCTTCAGTGGCTTCGTTGATTTCTACCAGGACTTCGCCACGCGAAGGGTTGAGCACCGGTTGCGCCGGGCCTTCGCCGTTGACCAGTTGGCCGTTGATCAAGAGTTTGATTTGCATGTCTGTTGTCCTCTTTATTGTTCTGTCGAAACCGAACCCCTGTAGGAGCTGCCGAAGGCTGCGATCTTTTGATGTTGCTGTTGAAGATCAAGATCAAGATCAAAAGATCGCAGCCTTCGGCAGCTCCTACAC
>NZ_JASCPK010000080.1:0-26781 GCF_029959385.1 Pseudomonas sp. PS01303 | reverse complement strand
GAGCAAGCCCGCTCCCACATTTGGAATGCATTTCAAATGGGGGAGCGGGCTTGCTCGCGAAGGCGGTCTTGGAGATATCGCACTTATCAGCGATGAAATGTGTAGCGATCCTTCCCCGAATGCTTTGATTCGTACAACGCATCATCCGCCTTGATCAACGCCTGAGTCAGGGTGTCGTGTTCTTCGACCCGGGTTACGCCGATGCTGATGGTCACCGGATACTTCGTCGGTTGTTCGCGCACGAGTCTGCACAATTCCCCGGCCAGTGCTTCGGCATCCTCCCGGCTAACATCGGTCAGATAAATCGCAAACTCCTCGCCACCCAATCGAGCAAAGTCATGCGCGTTCATCACCATTTTGATGTCGGCGGCAACGCGCTTGAGCACTTCATCGCCGATGTCGTGCCCATAGGTGTCATTCACTTTCTTGAAGTTATCGATGTCGATCATCAATAAGTAATGATCGTGTTCGCGCGGAACCGTTTGCAGGTGTTTTTCCGCGAGGGTCATGAAGGAACGGCGGTTGGGGATTTCAGTGAGGGTATCGTTGTAGGCCTGATCCAGCAGCAACTGCGACATGATGTAGTTGTAGAGCTTGGCCTCGCGCAGTTTGAGAAAGGTGTAGATGGTCAGTGCACACAGAAACACGCTGTAGCAAGCCGTCATGACCCCTCGCAATTCGAAGAGGCTGATGCTGGTATTGATAAACGGGTTGAGCAACGACCAGATGATCAGTTGCACGACGAAAAACGCCACGCGACTTAAGGGCAGTACCGAGATGCTGTAGAGCATGCTGGCGGCGGCAAGCACCAGCCAGGAACTCTGCACAATGTCCGGTACACCGTAGACAATGAGCCGGACGCCAATAGTGAGACTGAGCACGAAGAGCACGGTCAGCACATCAAAGTGACGTGCCTTGCGGGTGAACCCCAGCACGACGGTCAGAATCGAAAACAGCAATAGAAAAACCATTGAACGCCAGGTGAAGCCCTGGCCGCCGAGGAAGCTGACGATCAGATCAAACACCAGCCACATGAACGTGCTGGTGAGGAAGATCAACACGCTGAACCGGTGGAGGCGCTCGAATTCGTGCTGGACGAACTCGGCGCGCACTGCTTCCGGCGCGGTTTTTTTCAGCACTTCGTCTTCAATGATTTTGTACATCGATACCCTGATGTTTGCGCTGGTTGTCGAGGATCACCTGGCCCCATGGGCGGTAACGCAGGGAAAATACGGCATTTGGATGACAACCGGTAGATGTCACGTCAGGTGCGCTGGGCTCGGCATGAAATGACTGGCCGTCACGACTGACCTGTCGGAACGCCTCACGCACGATACCCACCGAGCAGGGTAGTTCGCCGGCATAACCGGTGCGTACCAACGGGGCCAGGCGCCCGGTACCCGCACCGTCCTGCCACCAGACCTGAATTCCGGCAGCCGCCAGATCGCCCAACCACTTTCCATTGACCGACGGCGCGAGTTTGCCGGCACTGAATGCGCTGATGTGCAGCGGAGCATCCAGTTTGCCCGCCAGATCCGTCAGTTGGCGTTGCAACGTCGCCCGGCGTTCTGCGGCGAGAAAATGCAAGTCGTCGAGCTCCAGTGGCAGGTACCAACCCGTTACCGGCAACTTCCAGTCCTTGCGCAGCTTTTGCTGCTGCGCCAGTGTCTGGCCCAATTGCGCCTGCCAATAAGTGGCGAGGCCGGCGCTGTCGAGTTCATCGATGCGCTGGTAGTAGGCCGGATCCATTTTCAATCCGAGTACCAGCTGCAAGCCTTGCCGCTGCGCCAGTTTCAAACTGTTGGCGAGCCAGCCATTGGCACCACCGAAGTCTGAGTCACCATACGCAGTCCATTGCACGATCAGCGTCCGCGTGCCTTGCTTTGCGCTGTCTTGCCAGATTTTTTGCCATTGCGTCTGGCTGAGACTGGCATCGACATTAAGCGGTTGATAGAACACACGCTCATCAGCACGCACAGCGACGGCGCTAAGCAACAAGCAGAAAAACATTATCCAGCGAGCCATCAGAAATTCCACTCCACGCCCAGCAGCACACCGTTGCCGCCTTCATACAAATTGCCGCCCAGCGACTGTTGATATTCGGTACGCACCGTCAGTTTCGAGCGGTAGGCGTTGTAGCGGTCATCGTCGTACCACCATTGCCAGCGCAAACCGACGCCAGTGCGCAGATCCTGACGCCAGTCGTTGCTCGGATCCTGGCTGGTGAATTCAAGAAATCCGTACGGCATGATCGTTTGTGCGCCATTGAACGGCAGTTTCCACGTATGACCTTGCTGGAAACGCGATAACCATTGGTGATCGCCGGCCTTGGTCCACCAGGCGGCGTCGAGGTAGAGGAAGCGTTCATCCCATTCACTTTCGTCGACGCGCCAATCGTTGCGGTACTTGCCCTGATCAAGGAACGAGGCGGTGGCGCGTAGCAGGTAGTCGGTGCTGGTTCGACCATACCGGTCGTAGTCATGCCCTTGATCCCAGACTTTACCGGGATTGAACAATTCGCCCAGACGCATGCCGTTGCTGCCGTCATCGCTGACACCGGTCTGCTTGTAGATTTCGGCGTAGAAGTTGATGTTGGCCGTGCCCCACGGCTTGTAGCGCAAGCCCACGCCGGTTGCGAAGGACTCCGCGTAACTGGAGCGACCGATGCCGCCCAGTAAAGCACGGCCATAAACCGACAACGTACTGCCGGCGCGGCTTGGTTCCTCACCGAGCGCGTGATCCCACATGGCGACCTGCACGTTTTGCGACTGCGCAACACGTTTGCTGCCTTCGTTATCGTCGGCGCGTAAAAAGTCGTTGGTCGATACCCCAGCCGGCGACCAGGTACTGGCAATCGTGAAGTTATCCCGCCGGGACAAGGCCTCATGAGCGCGGCGTTGACGATAGCGACGAGCCTCCATGCTGCCGTCTTCATCGTCCGCCGCAACCGGGTTCTGTTCGAGGTCGATCACGCGACGCAATTCCTTGCGCGCGGAGGCGCTGTCCTCGACTTCGTCGTAGCGCCAGGCCAGGGTTTCGCCCAGACGATAATCCTCTGGGAAGTCGCGGGTCGCCTGTTGCAGATAGGGGATTGCCCTGGCGCGCTCTTCGCGGGTTTGTGCGCCCGACAAACGCATGCCGTAATCGGCGCGGTAGCGTGGGTTTTCCGGATCGCGGCGCACGGCTTCGGCCAGCCATGCGGTGCTTTGTGACAAATCACCAACCTTTTGTGCGGTGACCGAAGCGGCATAAAAGTGCCCGGCATCCGGTGCTTTCAATAGGGCCTGGCGTTGGCGTTCCAGCGCCTGTACATGCGCGCCGCGAGCATCGGCAATCGCCGCGCCTAGCGCCCATTCGTTAGCCCCGCGAGTGTTGCTCTGTTGCCAGAAACGCTCGGCGGTTTGGGCGTCGCCGGCATTCAGAGCACTGCGGCTGGCGGTCAGACGAGCGTTGTCAGTGAGCTCCGCAGCGGGGATGCTGCGCCAGATCGCCAAGGCCCCGGCGGAATCGCCGGCAGCTTCGAGCGCATAGGCCAAAGGCAAACGACTGCTGCGGTCTCCAAGTTTCTCGGCTTGCTGGTAATAAACGACGGCTTCGCCGGGTCGATCGGGCATCGCACAACGGCCGAGGGCGCGGAAGTCGCCAATTGCTTGTGGGTGACTGCCGATGGCCTGCTGCACGACATCGCACTGACCTTTTTCTGCCAGTTGTGCGAGCAATTGCCCGCGAGTGGCGCCGTCGACACGACCGATCAACGACGCCATGCGTTGCTGCTGGGCCGGCGTGATCTCTGTCAGAGAGGTGTAGATCCCGGCGAGACGCTGCAGCGCGGTGGCTGGCAGACGTCCGCCATGACGGTCGTAAGCGTTTTCCAGCAATTGCTGTGCGTGCGCGCGATCGCCGCTATTGAACGCGAGAAAACTGGCCTGATTCAGTGAGGCCAGATCGCCGGTCTGGCGGTAATGGTATTCCCACAAGGTCTGTTCTTCAGTGCGGCGCCCCATGCGCTGCGCCAGCTCCGCGCGGCGTTTGACCACCGCAGGGGTTTGCGTCTGACCGGCGAGCCAGACCATGACCTTGCTGCTCTCACCCTGTTCCTGCCAGACATAGAGCAGTTGCGCTTGCCGCTGGCTCTCCCAGGGCTGCGGCAGTTGTGTACTTTGCAACAGGTCGGTGGCTTGCAGACGTTGCGCCAGAACCAGCCAGGCTTGGGGATCATCTATTGGCTGACAACCACGCAGTTGCACCCGTGCAGCTTCCGGATCGTGTCGCGACAGCCAGTCGACGGTTTCCAGGCAAGGGCGCTGCAAGTCGTTGCTGAGACGCTGGACAGTCGGCACATCATCAGTCTGCCGCGCCAGCTCCCACAGCCGCTGACGTTGTAACGGATCGGCCAGATCCGACGCCGGCAATGATTGCAGCCAGCGCTGAGCCTGTTGATCGTGGCCCATGGCGATGGCGCGATCGACCATCGCCAGTCGAACTTTGCGCGCCGCTTCAGGGCTTGGCGCCTGTTGCAGCAGTTGTTGCAGCGGTTGCTCATCAAGGCGTTGCACGTAGGCATTGGCCAGCCGTTGCCAGCCTTCGGTATCGAGTTGTTGACGCGCCGCCAGCGGCGCGAGTTCTTCGATGGTGCCGCTCCAGTCACGCAATTGCTCGGACCAGTTCGAGCGCGCCAGACGCAGAACATTGTCGTCACCCTTGGGCGCCAAGTGTACCAGCCAGTCGTGGGCTTTGGCGGCACCGCCGAATTTGGCCAGACTCAAGCTGTAGGCCTGCCACAACCGCACACGGTCGTTGAGGCTGCTGGTGGCCATCCATTGTTCGACTTGAGTGCTGGTCGGTGGATCCTGTTCGATCCAGGTCAGGCGAAAATCGAGAACTGCCTCGCTGTTATCGTTCGGCAACGCTTGAACGGCGTCCTGATAGCGCCGCTGTTTGGCCAGCGACTCGACCAGCATGGCGCGCGCCTCATCGTTTTTCGGCACCTTTTCCAGCAGGTGCCGCATCAGCCGTTCGACTTCTTTCCAGTTACCTTTTTTCGCCTCGCGGTAACTGCGATCCATATAGGGATAGCTGCGGAACTGTTCGAACTCGCTCAATGGTGCGGCTTGCAGTGGGTACGCGGTACTCAAACCAAGCAACAGGCTGCCCATCATCAGGGAATGACGGTAAACAGGCTTCATGCGACCTCCCGGACAATGCGGTAAGCAGCTTGCTGTTCACTCGTCTGATCCGCCAGCGCCTGTTCGAGTACTTCGCGGGTGATCATGCCGCGGTCGATCAGGTGCTCGCCGAGCGACATGTTTTCCGCATCGAAATCAATCAGCGCTTGATTGAACAGAGTGGGCGGCACCATGCCGCGAACCTGCAACAGGTTGCCCAGTAACACCTGATGGCGGCTGACGCGTTCCAGCAAGGCTTCATCGTCCTGATGACGTTCAAGCACTTGGAGCATATGACGCACTTCCTCATTCTGACGGGGGCTGGCGTACCAGTAACGAATCCCCAGAGTCACACGGCCTTGCGGTGCCAGACGGCTACGCACCGGACGCTTTAATTGTCGGCTGATGGCGCCTAGGGAGACCTGACTGACCGGGCCTTCGGAGGCAAGCACCAGTGTTTCGCCTTCCTCGGCCACGGGCAGAACGCCGTAGTGCGAGGCGATGCGGCGCGGCAAGGCATCAATCAGGCGCTTATCGAGTTTGAACGGGTTGAGTGGCGCCCATTCCAGATCAAGCTGCTCGGCCAGTGCCTGCACCAGTTGCGTGCTGTCGATGTACCCACGCAGTAACAATTCCCGACCGAGTCGGCGACGAACCGGACTGGTGATGGCAGCTTCCAGTTGTTCTTCGGTAATCAAACCTTTCTCGACCAGACGATGCCCCAGCGGTACGCGTTGTGCCTTGGTCAGCGCAGGGAATTCGTGGGTGGTCTTGTCCCAGGCCACGCGCCGCGAATCGCCCATTTCCATGACCTGGCGTAGCGCGCGGAGGTTGGCGAAGAAGTTGACGAAGTTGCTCCACATCATCCGTGGCGCCGACAGCAGGCCTTCAACCAGACCGTAATAGCGGGTCACGAACCAGCCGCGCTGGAACAGACGATTGAGCAGCATGAAACCGTTAAGCCAGAGCAGCACCGGTAGTAATGAACTGTCGGAAAGAATCGACGGGTAGCGCCAGGAGTCCGGAGAAATCACCGTGACCAACCACATGACCAGCAGCACTGCGAACAGCAGATTGACCAGAAAGCTGAGCATGTAGGCGATCAACCCGCGGCGATCGCGCCACAGGAAATAGTTGAGCAGGCCGGTGCTCCAGCCGAGGTTCTTCGTGCCTTGAAAGACGATGCCGACAATCCAGCGCGATTTCTGCCGGATCGCGTGCTGCAAGCCGCGCGGGAAATGCTCGCGCACGCAGATCACTTGGGAGAACTCGCGGTTCATGCCGAATGCCCACGGCTGTTCCAGCGCCAGTTTCGGATCACTCACCGAGTAACGGGCGAAAATGCACTTCATGCCTTTTTGTTTGAGGCGGAAGCCGATGTCATAGTCCTCGGTGAGACTCTGAACATCGAAGGCAATGCCGTCGCCGTCTTCGAGCAGGGCGCTGATCGCTTTGCGGCTGAAGCACGTACCGACACCGGCGCTCGGCACCTGACCGGTCAGGGCTTCGCGAACGATAACGTCCTTGCCGTGGTTTTCGGCGAACTCGTCGACATAGTGGCCGGCGGTGAAGCCTTTCCATTCCGGTGCGTACGGATAAACCGGGATCTGGATCAGATCCTTGTTGGGCAGCAGATAGTTGTAGAGGCGCAACTCCATCGGTGAAATCACGTCTTCGGCGTCATGCAGGATGAACCCGGCGAACTGGATTTTCGCCTCGCTCTCGAAACGCAGAATGGCGTCGATGATGTTGTTCAGACAGTCGGCCTTGCTGGTCGGTCCGGGGCGGGCACAAACCACTTTGTGTACGTTGGGATAGTGCTGGCAGACCGCGTCGACATCCGCTTGGGTCTCGGCGTCGTTGGGGTAGGTGCCGACAAAAATCTGGTAGTTCTCGTAATCGATGGTCGAGGCCGCCAGGCGGGCCATTTCGCCGACCACACCGACTTCATTCCACGCCGGCACCATGATCGCCAGCGGTTTCTCGGCAATCGCATACAGCCGCTGCTCGTCGGCGCGTTCGAATTTATCGTAGATCCGCCAGCGCCGGATCAGCTTGCGACTCCAGTACACAAGGTCAATGAACAGGTCATCGAGACCGAGGAAGAACATCAGCAGGGCGAGGGCAATCGCCACATATTTGAGACCAAACAGCACATACGCAAAAAAATCGACCCAACCCAGACTCATACCCCGTCACCCGCCGTCGAGCGAGCGCTCAACCAGGCGTGGAGGCGGGTGGCAATCAATTCGCTGGCGTGACCATCGCCGTAAGGAAAGTGCACCCGGCTCATGCGGGTGTAGGTCTCTTCGTCATCAAGCAACCGCGAAGCTTCGTTGATGATGCGTGCCTTGTCGGTGCCGACCAGCAACATCGTGCCGCTTTCCAGTACGGAGGGGCGTTCGGTGACGTCGCGCAACACCAGCAATGGCTTGCCAATCGCCGGCGCTTCTTCCTGTACGCCGCCGGAATCCGTGAGGATGAAATGCGCACGGCCCATCAGCCAGACGAAATGCGGATAGTCCTGCGGTGCGATCAGGTAGATGTTGGGCGTGTTGGCGAGCATGCCGTAGACGACTTGCTGCACCAGTGGATTGAGGTGCACCGGGTAAACGAATTGCACGTCCGGGTAACGCGCGGCCAGTTCCGCCAGCGCCTCGCAGATGTGAGTGAAGCCATCGCCCAGGTTTTCCCGACGATGGCTGGTGACCAGGATCATTCGACGCTGATCATCGAGCTCGGCCAGCGGGGAGTCGGCGGCCGGTTGCCATTGCCTGTTTATCTGCTGTTCGCGCGTCCACAGCAATGCATCGATCACGGTGTTGCCGGTGATTTCGATGTTGTCTTGCGGGATGCCCTCACGCAGTAGATTGGCGGCGGCTTTAGAGGTGGAGGGGAAGTGCAGGTCGGCGATAACGCCGGTCAAGCGTCGATTGGCTTCTTCCGGCCAAGGTGCGCGCAGATTGCCGGTACGCAGACCCGCTTCGACGTGGCCGATCGGCAGTTGTCGATTGAACGCGGCGAGGGCGGCGATAAAACTGGTGGTGGTATCGCCGTGTACCAGCACGATGTCGGGTTTGACCCGCTCGTAGGCTTGGTCGAGTTCTGCAAGCAGATGTTGCGACAGACCATTAAGGGTTTGGCCCTGGGTCATCACTTGCAGGTCTTCATCGACTGTCAGTTCAAAGGCGTCGAGCACCTGCGTGAGCATCTCGCGATGCTGGCCGGTGGAGCAGATGTTCAGTTGGATGTCCGGCCACTGACGCAGAACCCGAGCAAGCGGGGCCATTTTTATGGCCTCCGGGCGAGTACCGAAAACCATCATGACGTTGAAAGACATTGACCCCTCCTGGGACGTGGCAACGCTGTGACCAGATGGTCTGCAGCGTGTGTTCTCTTACTGAGAAATAAAGGAAAGCAGCCGGATGGGAGCTTGTCCAATCCGGTTCGACGCTTGATTGATACCGATCATGTAGAACGAAAGTGCCATCGGTTGATGGCTCTTAGCTGGCACTTTCAGGAAAAGTTCCCAAGGCGTGCACAGAATTGGTGCGTCGAATGACTGCGCATCGTGTAAGAGGTGAAGCCATGAGGCGCAATCGATATTTCAAAGGTTTGAATATGTCTCATGTGAGAAACGCCGGCGGAGATCACCACATTGGGGATTTGTCTTACTAATGCCGTAGAGCGTCCTTACAAAGCACCCAGAAACGTCCGAGTAATCCGCGTGGTACCTTCAAATAGGTGGGAGTCAGGAGCTCTTGGGAGTGCTATTTTTAGTACCAATCAAAGCACTCCAAGGAGCACCCTCATGGCACATATCGTTCTTTCTAACGTGGTAGCGAGCATCTCTGAATTGAAAAAAAATCCGATGGGTACCGTGGCTGCTGGGGGAGGGCAGTCTGTAGCAATTCTCAACCGAAACGAGCCGGCGTTTTATTGCGTGCCGGCAAAAGAGTACGAGGCAATGATGACGCGTCTGGAAGATCTGGAACTGATTGCGCTCTGCAAGGAAAGGGAAAACGACCCCACCATCAAGGTTTCAATTGATGACCTATGAGCTGGAATTTTCCATACAGGCGTTGAAGGAATGGAATCGGCTGGATGCTAGCCTTAGGGAGCAGTTTAAAAAAAAGCTCACGGAACGGCTCCGTCACCCCCATGTTTCAGCTGATCGACTCAAGGGTTTAGGCAATGCTTATAAAATCAAGCTTCGCAGCGCGGGTTATCGATTGGTCTACCGCGTAAGAGACGAAGTATTAATCGTGACAGTGATAGCGGTCGGTAAAAGAGCACGTGGAGAGGTTTACGATAACGCGGCAAAGCGTTGAATCAACGTTAAAGCGGATTTTTCGCTGCACTGAATCAGCGCATTCTTATCTGAATTGGGAACCTGCTACCCGCGCCTCGTAGCCAACGGTAGCGCTGACAATCAAATCGCTTTGATAACTTCACTTCCCACACTTCAGCCATCCCTTTGATTCAAAAAACATTTCAATCCATTGCAGATTCCTCGTGATTCCTGTGGCACACTTTCTGCTGTCTATTCCGTAGTAACAAACCATGTTCCGGTATAGCGGAATAAACACAAATCTGGAGTGCTTGCCATGCATCGCCGTCCTTCCTTGTTTAAAGCGTGTGTTTTTGTTCTTGCAGCTTCATCCACCGTCATGGGTCTGGCCCAGGCGGCCGACAGCAAGCTCGACAGTGTTCTCGCCCGGGGCAAGTTGATCGTGGGCACCGGCAGCACCAATGCGCCGTGGCACTTTCAGGGCGCGGACGGCAAGTTGCAGGGATTTGATATCGACATCGCCAGGATGGTGGCCAAAGGTTTGTTCAACGACCCGAGCAAAGTCGAGTTCGTGGTGCAGTCGTCCGATGCGCGGATTCCCAATCTGCTCACCGACAAAGTCGACATGAGCTGCCAGTTCATCACCGTGACTGCCAGCCGCGCTCAGCAAGTGGCGTTCACGCTGCCGTACTACCGCGAAGGCGTCGGCCTGTTGTTGCCGAACAACAGCAAGTACAAGGAAATTGAAGACCTGCAAGCCGCTGGCGACAGCGTGACCGTGGCCGTGCTGCAAAACGTCTACGCCGAAGAATTGGTGCACCAGGCGCTGCCCAAAGCCAAGGTCGATCAGTACGACAGCGTCGATCTGATGTATCAGGCGGTGAACTCCGGCCGCGCCGATGCCGCCGCCACCGACCAGTCTTCGGTCAAATACCTGATGGTGCAGAACCCTGGCCGCTACCGCAGCCCGACCTATGCGTGGAGCCCGCAAACCTACGCCTGCGCCGTCAAACGTGGCGATCAGGACTGGCTGAACTTCGTCAACACCACGTTGCATGAGGCCATGACCGGCGTTGAATTTCCGACTTACGCCGCGTCGTTCAAGCAGTGGTTCGGTGTCGATCTGCCTTCCCCAGCGATCGGTTTCCCTGTCGAATTCAAATGAATACTGCTGCGCTCGAAAATACTGCGTTGAAAACAGCCTCGAAATGCTCATTGACTGACGTCAACTCCGCTTTTTCGCCTGTTTTCGCCTTGTCTTTTCTTCGCTCGCGACGTTTCCAAATTGCTGAAGGAAGAGTGGGGCGATGCATGTCGCCCCGCTCAAGGTACTGCTGACCATGAACTATCAGTTGAACTTTGCCGCCGTGTGGCGCGATTTCGACACCTTGCTCGCGGGGCTCGGTCTGGGCCTCGAACTGGCACTGGTGTCGATCGCCATCGGCTGCGTAATCGGCCTGCTGATGGCGTTTGCGTTGCTATCAAAGCATCGCGCCTTGCGGGTGCTGGCTTCGGTGTACGTCACGGTGGTGCGTAACACGCCGATTCTGGTGTTGATTCTGTTGATCTACTTCGCACTGCCGAGCCTGGGGATCCGTCTGGACAAGATCCCGTCGTTCATCATCACGCTCTCGTTGTATGCCGGGGCCTATCTGACCGAGGTGTTCCGTGGTGGCTTGCTGAGCATTCCCAAAGGGCAGCGTGAGGCCGGGTTGGCGATTGGTCTCGGTGAGTGGCAGGTCAAGGCTTACGTCACCGTGCCGGTCATGCTGCGCAATGTCTTGCCGGCGCTGTCAAACAACTTTATTTCGCTGTTCAAGGACACTTCGCTGGCCGCTGCGATTGCGGTACCGGAGCTGACCTATTACGCGCGCAAGATCAACGTCGAGAGCTACCGGGTGATCGAAACCTGGCTGGTGACGACGGCGTTGTATGTCGCGGCCTGTTACCTCATTGCCATGCTGCTGCGTTACCTCGAGCAGCGTCTGGCGATCCGCCGATAGGAGGCTGCGATGTACGAATCTCCCAGTTGGTTAAACGAGTTGTGGATTGCCCGCGAGACGTTGCTGCAGGGCTTTCTGACCAGCGTGCAGGTGTCGGCGCTGGCGATTTTGTTCGGCACGATGCTCGGCGTTGTCACCGGTCTGGTGCTGACCTACGGCAAGTTCTGGATGCGCGCACCGTTCCGTTTCTATGTCGATCTGATTCGCGGCACGCCGGTGTTTGTGCTGGTGCTGGCCTGCTTCTATATGGCGCCGGCGCTGGGTTGGCAGATCAGTGCGTTTCAGGCGGGTGCGTTGGGCCTGACGCTGTTTTGCGGCTCGCACGTTGCCGAAATCGTTCGCGGTGCGCTGCAAGCGTTGCCCCGTGGGCAGATGGAAGCGAGTCAGGCGATTGGTCTGACGTTTTATCAGTCCCTCGGCTACGTACTGTTGCCTCAGGCATTGCGGCAGATCCTGCCGACCTGGGTCAACTCGTCCACGGAAATCGTCAAGGCCTCGACCTTGCTCTCGGTGATCGGCGTCGCTGAGTTGCTGCTCAGCACGCAACAGGTCATCGCCCGGACATTCATGACCCTGGAGTTTTACCTGTTCGCCGGTTTTCTGTTCTTCGTCATCAACTACGGCATCGAGTTACTCGGCCGGCACATTGAAAAGCGGGTGGCCTTGCCATGATTGAAGCTCCAGTTTCCAACCTTCAGATCGGCCAGCCGCTGCTGGATATTCGTGGCCTGCACAAACAATACGGCGCGGTCGAAGTGCTCAAGGGTGTCGACTTGAGCATGCAGCGCGGCAACGTGGTCACGCTGATCGGCTCCAGCGGCTCGGGCAAAACCACGCTGCTGCGTTGCGTGAACATGCTCGAAGAGTTTCAGGGCGGGCAGATCCTGCTCGACGGCGAATCGATCGGCTACGACGAAAGCAACGGCAAACGCGTGCGTCACGCGGAAAAAGTCATCGCTCGTCATCGTGCGATGACCGGCATGGCGTTCCAGCAATTCAACCTGTTTCCGCATTTGACTGCACTGCAGAACGTCACCCTTGGCCTGCTCAAGGTCAAGAAGATGCACAAGGATGAAGCCGTGGTACTCGCCGAGAAATGGCTTGATCGCGTTGGCTTGCTGGAGCGGCGCAATCACTTTCCCGGCCAGTTGTCCGGCGGACAGCAACAGCGTGTGGCGATCGCCCGGGCCATTGCGATGAACCCGAGTCTGATGCTGTTTGACGAAGTCACCTCAGCCCTCGACCCGGAACTGGTCGGCGAAGTGCTCAACGTGATCAAGGGGCTCGCTGAGGACGGCATGACCATGTTGTTGGTGACCCACGAAATGCGTTTCGCCTTCGAGGTTTCGGACAAAATTGTATTCATGAATCAGGGGCGAATCGAAGAGCAGGGGCCTCCCAAGGAGCTGTTCGAACGCCCGCAATCGCCGCGTCTGGCTGAGTTTCTGAAAAGCACGCGGTTTTAAATATTCACTTTTGTAACCAGGAGAAACACCCATGAGCATTACTCGATACGGCACCGGCAGCACCGCCGCTGGTGGCCAGCCACGCCCATTCGCCCGCGCCGTTGAAGCCGATGGCTGGCTGCACGTGTCCGGCCAGGTGCCGGCGGTGGATGGCGAGATTATTGTTGGCGGCATCGTCGAGCAGACGCACCAGACCATGAAGAACCTGATCGCGATTCTCGAAGAGGCCGGGTATGGCTTGGAAGATGTCGTGCGTGCCGGCGTGTGGCTGGACGATCCACGGGATTTCAGCAGTTTCAATAAGGTCTTTGGTGAGTACTTCAAACCTGAGCACGCACCGGCGCGGGCCTGTGTGCAGGCGAGCATGATGGTTGATTGCAAGGTCGAGATCGACTGCATTGCGTACAAGAAGAAGGCCTGATCAACGCCATGATCGTTCCCACGCTCTGCGTGGGAATGCCTCACGGAACGCTCCGCGTTCCAAGGGACGCAGAGCGTCCGGGGCTTCATTCCCACGCGGAGCATGGGAACGATCATTAGCGGTAAACTCCCGGCGACTTTGAATGGGAACCCACTGAAATGACCGAAGACACCATCAAACGCCGGGCCCGCGGTCTGGATCGGGCGTTCGATATCCTCGATTTCCTCAAGGAAATCGGCCAGCCGCTGCGCCCGAATGATATCGCCAACGGCATCGGCAGCCCGAAATCCACGGTCTACGAACTGGTTGCCTCGTTACTCGAGCGGCGGATTCTGGAACCGGTGGGCAAGGACGGTCACGTTTATCTCGGCCGGCAGCTGTACTTCCTCGGCCAGGCGCATTTGCGTCATTTCGACCTCAGTCGCGAGGCCGATCACGCCTTGCAGGAGATCGTCAGCCAAACCCATGAAACCGCGCAGATGTGCCTGCTCAACGGGCGCAAATACACCGTGGCATTGATGAAGGAGGGCGAGCGACATTTCCGCATTTCTTCCGACATCGGCGAAAACGCACCCATCCCATGGACGGCTTCGGGCCGTCTGCTGCTCGCGCATTTAAGCGATCAGCAAATCCGCGACCTGATCGACGAAGACGATTACATCCTGCCCGACGGCGAGCGTTTGCCGATCGAGCTGTTTCTGGCGCAGATCCGTCAGGCCGGCATCGACGGATTCTTTTCGTTCGACAGCGTTGCCGACACCTTCACCCATTGCTTCGCCGCGCCCGTCAAAGACCCGCAAGGCGTGGCGATTTGTACGCTGTGCATCGTCGCCCCTCGGGCCGATGCGAAAAACAATTACAACGACTATCGCCGGGTGCTGATCGAGAGTGCTAACAGCCTCGCCCGACGAATCAACGAATAAACGCGGCTGCCTGCAGCCGCGAATGTGAGGAGTTCGACCATGACGACTGTCATCAATTCTGCTGTAGATAAAGGTGATGCGGCCATCGGTGCCCATCTGGCGCGTGACGTCAGCCTGCCCGCGCTGGTGCTGCACCGCGAAGCGCTGGAACACAACATTCGCTGGATGCAGAAATTCGTTAGCGACAGCGGCGCCGAACTCGCGCCCCACGGCAAAACCAGCATGACCCCGGCGCTGTTCAAGCGTCAGCTCGACGCCGGCGCATGGGGCATTACCCTCGCCAGCGCGACCCAGACCCGCGCCGCTTACACCCACGGCGTGCGCCGGGTGCTGATGGCCAACCAATTGGTCGGCACGCCAAACATGGCGTTGATTGCCGATCTGCTAGCCGATCCGTCGTTCGATTTCTACTGCATGGTCGATCACCCGGACAACGTCGCCGATCTCGGCGCTTACTTCGCCTCGCGCGGGGTGAAGTTGAACGTGATGATCGAGTACGGCGTGGTCGGTGGCCGTTGCGGTTGCCGCAGCGAGCAGGAAGTGATCGAGCTGGCCAAGGCGATCAATGCACAACCGGCACTGGCCCTGACTGGCATCGAAGGTTACGAAGGGGTGATTCACGGTGATCACGCGGTCAGCGGCATTCGTGAGTTCGCCGCGTCGCTGGTGCGTTTGGCCGTACAGTTGCAGGACAGCGGCGCGTTCGCGATTCCGCAGCCGATCATCACTGCCTCTGGTTCGGCGTGGTACGACTTGATCGCTGAGTCGTTCGAAGCGCAGAACGCTGCCGGACGTTTCCTCAGCGTGTTGCGCCCGGGCAGTTACGTCGCGCATGACCACGGCATCTATAAAGAAGCGCAGTGCTGCGTGCTGGATCGTCGCAGTGATTTGCACGAAGGCTTGCGCCCGGCGCTGGAAGTCTGGGCGCATGTGCAATCGCTGCCGGAGCCGGGTTTTGCGGTGATCGCGCTGGGCAAGCGTGATGTGGCTTATGACGCCGGTTTGCCGGTGCCGTTGTTGCGTTACAAGGCTGGAGTTGTACCGGCAGTGGGCGATGATGTCGGTGCGTGCAAGGTGACGGCGGTGATGGATCAGCACGCCTTCATGACCGTAGCGTCGGGCGTTGAACTGCGCGTTGGCGACATCATTTCTTTCGGCACCTCGCACCCGTGCCTGACGTTCGACAAGTGGCGCACCGGGTTGCTGGTGGATGAGCAGTTGAAGGTGATCGAGAGCATGGAGACCTGTTTCTAAGGCTCAAGACCGCGTCGCGGCCATTCGCGAGCAGGCTCGCTCCCATTTTTTGGAATGCATTCTAACTGTGGGAGCGAGCCTGCTCGCGAAGAGGCCGGCCTAGACAGCATCGAATCAAGAGACACCACCCAATGAACACCCTAAGCCCCCTGGGCCCCAACACCCCACGCATCGCCCTGATCGGCGAATGCATGATCGAGCTCCAGCAACGCGCCGACGGCAGCCTCCAGCAAAGTTTCGGCGGAGACACCTTGAACACCGCCGTCTACCTGTCCCGAGCCCTGGGCGACAAGGCGCAAGTCGACTACGTCACCGCGCTCGGCGATGACAGCTTCAGCGACGCCATGTGCCAGATCTGGACAGACGAAGGCATCGGCCTGGGCATGGTGCAACGCCTGCCAGGTCGCCTGCCGGGCCTGTATTGCATCCAGACCGACGCCAATGGCGAACGTCGTTTCCTCTACTGGCGCAACGAAGCGGCCGTCCGCGATTGCTTCACCACGCCGGCCGCCGAGCCGATTCTGGCCGCGCTGCCAGATTACGACGTGTTGTATTTCAGCGGCATCACCCTGGCCGTGCTCGGTGCGCAAGGGCGCGAGAAACTCATCCAGACCCTGATCGAAGCCCGCCAACGTGATGCGCGGATCGTTTTCGACAACAACTACCGTCCACGTTTATGGACGTCGGTGGACGCTGCACGCGCGGCGTATCGCAGTGTCCTGCCGTACGTTGACCTGGCCTTGCTGACGGTGGATGACGAACAGGCGCTGTTTGGTTTTGCTGATTGCGATGAGGTGTTCGCCACGTACGCGCAAATCGGTACGCCGGAAGTGGTGCTCAAACGGGGCGCTGAAGCGTGCCTGATTCGCTGCGAGGGCGAGGTGTTTGAAGTGCCGGCGCAGAAAGTCGAGAAAGTCGTTGATACGACGGCGGCGGGGGATTCGTTCAGTGCGGCGTATCTGGCGGCGCGGTTGATGGGCGACAGTCCTGAAGAGGCCGCGCGGGCCGGGCATCAATTGGCCAGCCGAGTCATTCAAGTTCCTGGTGCACTGATCCCCAAAGATTGAAACACATCCCCTGTAGGAGCTGCCGAAGGCTGCGATCTTTTGATTTTGACTGGCAAGCAAGATCAACAGATCGCAGCCTTCGGCAGCTCCTACGGGAGTTGATCAATCGCGGTAAAAAACCTGCACCAAGTGATACCCGAACTTGCTCTTGATCGGCCCATGCACCGTACGCAGCGGCTTCTTGAAGATCACTGCATCAATCGCGCCGACCATCTGCCCCGGCCGCACTTCCCCCAGATCCCCGCCGCGCTTGCCGGACGGGCAGGTCGAGAATTTTTTCGCCAGCACATCAAACGCTTCACCCTTGGCGATGCGTTGTTTGAGCTGTTCGGCCTCGTCGGCAGTTTTCACCAGAATGTGGCGGGCTTGGGCTTTCATCGTACGGTACCTGATAACGGGGTGACGGCGGGGCGCGGATTATGCCTCAAGTCACGGAGTTTGGCTGAGCATCGTGCGGATCTTGCTGGCCAGCAGTTCCAACGCAAACGGTTTGGCGACCATGTCCATACCGTCCTCAAGAAAGCCCTGACGTTCAGCGGCTTTTTGCGCGTAACCGGTCATGAACAACACCTTCAACCCGGGGCGATGCTGTCGGGCAATCTCCGCCAGTTGTCGACCGTTCATGCCCGGCAGGCCGACATCGGTCACCAGCAGGTCAATGCGCGAGTCGGATTCCAGCAACGGCAGGGCGGACGTCGCGTCTTGCGCTTCATACCCGCGATAACCCAACTCTTTCAATAGATCGAGCACCAGCATGCGCACCGCCGGGTCATCCTCGACCACCATCACGGTCTCGCCGCTGGCCGTGGGGGGCGTAACGCTCACCGGTTCAACCTCGGCGGCTTGCAGTTCAGGCGTTTTCAGTCGAGGCAGATACAAACGCACGCACGTGCCTTGACCCGGCACGCTGTCGAGGCTGACATGGCCGCCCGATTGCTGGGCAAACCCGTAAATCATCGACAGCCCCAACCCCGTGCCTTGACCAATCGGTTTGGTGGTGAAAAACGGATCGAACGCTTTTGAGCGCACGGATGGCGTCATGCCGGTGCCGTTGTCGCTGACCGCGAGCATCAAATAATCGCCAGCCTTGACCGGTTCCAGCGTGGTGATGTCGCTGCCATCAAGGTAAACGTTGGCCGTCTCGATCAGCAGTTTGCCGCCCTCGGGCATCGCATCGCGGGCGTTGATCACCAGATTGAGCAGGGCGTTTTCCAGTTGGCTGACATCGGTGCTGACCGGCCAGGCATTGTCGGTCAGACGCAGTTCGAGCTCGATCGGATCGCCTTTGGTGCGACGAATCAGGTCTTCAAGCGAATGCACCAGTTCGTTGACATCCAGTTTCTTGCGATCCAGCGACTGACGCCGGGAGAACGCCAGCAACCGATGGGTCAGCGCTGCCGCCCGATTCGCCGAGGACACGGCCGCTTCGGTAAAACGACCGATCTCGTCGGCACGACCGTTGGCGATGTAGCGCTGCATCAGGTCGAGACTGCCGATGATCCCGGTCAACATGTTGTTGAAGTCGTGGGCGATACCGCCGGTGAGCTGGCCAACCGCTTCCATTTTCTGCGCGTGACGCAATGCATCTTCGGCACGCTCACGCTCGAACATCTCGTTTTGCAAACGCTGATTGGCCTGCGCCAATTGCTCGGTGCGGGCGCTGACCCGTTCCTCGAGTGTCTCGTTGAGATTGCGCAGCGCTTCTTCGGTCTTTTTCCGCTCGGTTTCATCAATCACAAAAATATAGAAACCGTTGACCGCGCCATCCGGCCCGTGGCGCGGCACGTAATTCATCAGCGCGTGGCGCGTGCTGCCGTCGCGATGGGAGGTGTACAGGCTGAACGAGCACGACCGGCCCGCCAGTGCTTCAGCAATGTACGGCGCCCGCAGGAAATAGGCTTCTTCACCGATGACATCACGAATGGTGCGCCCGAACAGCTCCTGCGGGGTTAAGCCGTACCAGTCCAGATAAGCGGCGTTGTTCAGGCGAAAACGTTCTTCCTGATCGACATAGCTGATCAGGATCGGCATCGCGTTCATGATCAGTTGCAGCTCGGTCTGACTTTGCCGCAGCGCCTGTTCGGTGTGTTTGCGTTCGGTCAGATCCAGCGCGGCCCCGAGAAAACGCATGGGCCGGCCATGGTGATCCTTGTAGCAACGGCCTCGGGCAAACACCCAGCGCAACTCGCCGTTGGGTTGCAACAGGCGGTATTCCTCGGCGTATTCGGTGCCGTGGGTGATGCAATGTTTGATGCTGCGGGCAACCATCGCGCGGTCTTCGGGGTGCACGCCTTGCAGATATTCGCTGATCGGCAACTGACTGGCACGTACCGGGTCGACGCCATGCAACTGCGCGAAATGCGCGTCGGCAATAAAGCGATCCTCGCCAATGTCCCAATCCCACGTGCCAACCGCATCGGTTGCAGCGAGGGCCAATTGCAGACGTTCTTCGGTTTCCTGCTGGGCCTTCAAACTTTGTTCGGAGCGTTGCTGCAGTTCCAGGGCAATGCGTCGACGTTCATTGGTTTCGATGGCCGTGACCAGAATCCCGGCGACCTGCGCATTTTCATCGCGGATAGGGCTGTACGTCAGATCAAGCCAGAAGTCGGATTCCTGCCCGTCGCGTTGCAAGGTGAAACGCCTTTCACTGTAGGTGCGCACCTGGCCTTGTAGGACGGCGCTGTAAATCGGGTCAGTGAATTCTCTAAGTTCCGGCCATATCTGGTGTGCAGGCTGTCCGAAAGCGTGCGGATGCTTGTGGCCGGCGAGCAACGCGAAGCCGTTGTTGTAGATCTGCGTCAGTTGGGAGCCCCACAGCAGCAACATCGGCATGGGCGAGTGAATCACGATGTCCACCGCAGTACGCAGGCTCTGCGGCCAAGTGCCAGCGGCGCCCAACGGGCTGCGACTCCAGTCGGTGCGGGCAATCAGAGCCTGGGCGTCATCAGTGTTCGGTACAGCGTTCATCGTTGGATCCTGAGGTTCGGTCGGTGAGGCGGCGTCTACTATGCTTGCAGAACGGTAGACGCTATGGGGCCGGGCGCGTCACGCGGCGGCTCATTTCGATCATTCAATGCTTCGCGGGTGTTTTTTGCCATGGAAATCGATGCACTGTTAACTCAACTGGCCAGCAAACACGGCTCGGATCTGTTTCTGTCGACGGGCGCGCCACCCAGCGCACGTTTCGACGGCGTACTGACCGCGTTGAGCGATCAGCCGTTCAAACCCGGTGAAGTGGCTGCCATCGCCACCTCTTTGATGGACGCCGAGCAGCGCCGCGAGTTCGAACGGGATCTGGAAATGAACCTGGCGATCTCGCGTACCGGCGTCGGACGTTTCCGGGTGAACATCTTTAAACAGCGTAACGACGTCTCGCTGGTAATCCGAAACGTGAAGCTGGACATTCCACGCTTTGAAGATCTGAAGTTACCGGCGGTGTTACTCGAGACGGTGATGCTCAAGCAAGGCCTGATATTGATTGTCGGGGCGACCGACTCTGGAAAATCCACCACGCTTGCGGCGCTGATCGATCACCGAAACCGTCACAGCACCGGGCATATCGTCACCATTGAGGATCCGATCGAGTACATCCACCGCCACCAGCGCTCGATCATCAACCAGCGGGAAGTCGGGGTCGATACTCGCAGTTTCCATGCAGCACTGAAAAACACCCTGCGCCAAGCGCCGGACGTGGTCATGATCGGCGAAATCCGCGACCGGGAAACCATGGAACATGCGCTGGCATTTGCTGAAACCGGGCATCTGGTGTTGTCAACTTTACATGCGCACAACGCCAATCAGGCATTGGAGCGCATCGTGAATATGTTTCCGGAAGAGCGTCGTCCGCAGCTCACACAGGCATTGGCAAACAACCTCAGGGCCTCAGTTTCGCAGCGCTTGGTGCGCACGCTCGATGGGCAACGACGTGCGGCCATTGAGGTCATGTTGGGAACACCGACCATTGCAGATTTGATTCGCCGTCATGATTTGAATGAACTTAAAAATATAATAGAGAAGTCCGCAGATGCGCAGATGCAAACATTTGATCAGGCGCTTTATCAATTGTTTGTAGAGGGGGCGGTCGATGAGGCTGAGGCAGTAAGGCATGCTGATTCGGCCAACAATTTAAGGCTGCGACTGAAGTTGTATTCAGAGTTGTCCACCGATGAGAACAACCCTTCTGCAGATTGGGGGTTGGTTTGAATTCGTAATGACTGTTGAATATCAACACAAGTGAAATAAGATTTTATGGTTCTCCTGTTTCTGTGTTTTCGTTTCTGGATAGTATCCATCTCGGTTTAATTAATGATCGAATGGAGTGTTCTAGATATGAAAGCAAGAATTGATTTCGCTGATCGCGTAGGTGATTATGTTTCACGTGTATACGCTGACGAAGCAGAACGTAAAAGCGTTATAGCTGGTTTGAAATCCGCTGTTAATGGGCGTGCCGATGATGAGGAGTTTCTATCAAGCCTTATGCCTAAGGTTCAATTGGTCGCCGAGTCGTCGCTGCATTTTGTTCATACGCCAGCAAGAATAAAATTGGCGGCGATTGTCCTGTCTTCTGATTTTCAAATACGGCTTCCCAATATTGCTATATTCGATTATGTCCGACTGACCAGTGAAGGTCGCCTGGAAGGGGTGCTGGGCCCGGAAGTCTATAATATTGGCGATATTTTGCAAAAGGATCCGGCCTACTCTGAAACTTACCTTTTGTTGACAGATTTCTGCAAATCTCTCGGCGGTGAAATCAACCTCGACGACAGTATCCGCATAGAGCACTGGTTGACCTTTCATGGGTTTAACGTTCCGGCGAATGTTGAGCATGCTAGAACACTGATGGCGTTTCTAGCATGGCAGTGGAGCTTTGAAGATGACTTGGGAGACTATTGGGATCATATCAATGGCCATGATGTGCCATCGGCAGTCTTGACGCCCTCTCAATGTGAGGAAATAAACGCGCTGACTGTAACGTTCGTACCTGTCGGAGGAAGTCTACTCGATACGCTGTACCGTCAAGCGACGCCGTCGTTTGTTGAAAATGTCAGTCGAAGAAATGCCAACGAAACAATCTCGAAAATGGTCACGCACCCAGCGGCTCTGGAACTGGCAAGGAAATATATCCGCGCCCTGGGTTGGTACGGGGCGCAGGATGAGTATGTTCAGGAAAATGAGCTTTCTCAGGTTCTGCTGACAGCATTGATACTGGAGCTCAATCCTCATGCTGCAGATATTAAAAGACGTAATTATTTGGATAGTTTCAATATTTATTCAGCCAATGAGACTGTTGACCAACCGCTCCTGACCGTTCGCGAACGCTTTGAGCAGCATTTGACCGTACACCATAAGATTCCCCCCGAACTTGCACCGCTAGCAGCGCATTTGCTTTTGGCTGACCTCGCTCCTGGTTTGTTGGTCAAGGATGTGCCGTTCAGTGTCACGGTCGGCTCCATTCCCTGGATAACGTTTTGCCAGGCGGTGATGTTCGTTGAGTTCAAATCCAAAGGCGCTTCGCGCTTTATGAATTATGACCAGATCATGCTGTTCTCCGACATGGATATGCTCAGCCCGACTTTGGGCCAATTGCAAAGCCTTGGGGGCGTCGGATCGATTGTGGATTGGGCATTGGTCAATGGTGTCATCACTGATGACGAGTTGGCCGCGTCGTCTTCGGATGCTTGCGCCAAGGCATTGGCAACGTTTCAGCAACACCTCGAACGTTTGACTCTGAACTCGACAATATGGAGAAAGATTCCACCGAATCGCCGAGAAACAGCCTTGACCGCGCTGAGGGCCGCAGCTCCGTTTTGTCAGGTTTTGGAGAGTAAAATTCTCAGGCATTATTCGGATAAGTTCGCAACTTCTTACAAAATGTCCATGTGTGATCTACATATTGAAGGGGATCTCACTTCTGAGGAGTGGGACAGGTATAAAGGCACCAGCATCTACTTTGAATATCCACATATTTCGAAATTGCCGTCGAATGACTCAGTGTTCAAGGAGAATGCGCGGGAGCATCTTCGCCAGCTCAATATGGCCATGATGTCAAATGTAAAACTGGTGCTGGCACAAATCCCTGAGAGCCAGCGTGATATTTTTGATAAACATGAAGTACATTTTTTTACGGTGCGCCCATCGGTTGCCGTGAAAGTCTATTCTTCTTCCGGTGGGTTGATAGGCACGGGTGGAGGAAAAGTCAGGTTAGTCGAAACTCAAGCGAACCGGGATGCGGCGACGGGGCGTTTTGGTGTGGTGATGTATGTTGAATATGGTAAGGATAAATATCTTTGCTATGAAATTTTTGCCATGCAGGGAAAGTGCTGGAGAAATGACGCGTTAGGTGATTTTATCAATCGAGCAGGCCGTATCAACTTGCCGTCCAGGGTGGATTACAAGGGTAATTTGCACGATCCGGTTCCTGAGCCCAGATACGCAGAAGAGTCGCTCGATCTCAATAGCTACACCCATGGCATTGAACCACGAGCCAACATGCGCAGCTTCGCGATCATGGACAAGCTGGGAAGTTTGCCGCCGGCGACAGTGGCCACAGAGCGTAAGAGCGGGATTTATCAGTACTTCATGAGTCCGAGTGCTGAAAGGATTGCCCAATACGTTATAACTCATCGTCCTTTGGCCACAGAAGATGAGTATGTCAAGGCGATGACTGATCTCACTGAGCGAGAGCTAGTTCACAAAAAAACTGAAGAGGTGGTGGGTTATCTCGTTGACTTAGTAGTGCCGTTCAAGAAGTGTATTGAGGATATTCAGTCTGGTGATAAAAATCGTATCGTGGACGGTGTGTATGGCTGCACTATGGATGCGCTCGGTATGATTTTTACCGTGTTTGCTATATCGACCAAAGTCTTGGTCGTTGCAACAAGGTCAGCTTCGCTGGCAGCGAAGATCACGAGCCTGGTGAAGTTTGGGTTGAAACTGACGGTTTCAACATTCAATCCCGTTGATGGCTTGCCGACGGCCGGCTACCAACTTTCAACGACACTGCTTAAAGGTGGTATGTCGTTGGGGAAATCGGGCATCAAGTTAGTTGAATCAGCCACTTTCCAGCTACGAAGAGTCACCGGCAGCGCCAGGTCTGTGGATTTGCTGCAACTCGCCAATTTGCCAACCATCAGCAAGGGCAAGTGGCGCCCTCGTGGCAGCATCGCTGAATATGTTGAGGTGTGCAGCGTCACCAGGAATAACAGTTGGTATGCGGTCAGTCGAAGCGGTAGGCCATGGGGCAGGAAAATGCTCGACTTCACGGGAACGCCACAGACGGCCCTGCCGCTTGCGAATAAAAGTCTGCCGGACAGTTACACCCGTGACGTAATCAGACAGGCTATGCCAATTGTCGACAGGAAAATTTCTTCAGCGATCGAGATATTGTCCAAACCGGAGTCGATTATTAAAACCGATGTCGTACTGGGCTTGTTTTTTGGATCGACGCCAGGGATGCGAGACAAGCTCATGGCCTTCTTGAGAATCGTCAGGGTTGACATTGATGGTTGGTCGATCAGTAACTTCTTCCTCGACCCGATGAAGGACAAAGTTCAGGTTGTTGAAGTCGACGCCTCGGTCTACGCAGATTGGAGGAGGGCGGCCGCAGGACAAAAGGCACACCATCAGTTTTTGAGCATTAATTGCGCCGAACTCAACAGCCGTTTCAGTTCTGCAGGTTTCAAAGTTGGTGAAGTCGCTGACGACCTTGTTCATGAGATGTTCCGTGCCAGTACCGGCAGATCCGAAGTATCGTCTGCCACCGTTTCATTACAAGGGCGCAAAGTTCTGAACGTTGCACCACTGTTGAACCTTGCCGCAGGTTATCTGGCAGAGTCGTCCGCGGACACAACTGTTCGCTATCACAGCGCATCGCGTGCGCTGGAAAATGCTGACACCTTTGCCGTGACAACGGCATTACTGCACCAGTTCGCGGTTGATGAGCCAATGTTTGCGCGAAACCTTGAGACAATTTTTGATGCCGTTGCCGCCAGTGCGAATAAGCCTATCGTGGGCAAGGTCGAGATAGAGCTGAATACTCGATAAGCGCTGCGATAAAAGCTGCGACAAGAATGCCTGCACCGATACCGCGAAGTGATCCGCGCTATCGGTGCCTGCTGGCTTAGTCTTTGAGCTCCGGCCGATCGCGATATTGCTCAAGTGCCCGCGGATTCGCCAGAGCATCAGTGTTTTTGACGGTGTCGCCGTGAACGACGTTTCTAACGGCCAATTCAACGACTTTGCCGCTGATGGTGCGAGGAATATCGCTGACCTCGACGATTTTGGCCGGCACATGCCGTGGCGTGGTGTTGGCACGAATGACCTGGCGAATCTGTTGTTGCAGGCTCTCATCCAGTTCAATGCCGTCCTTCAGGTGCACGAACAGCACGACGCGCACGTCATCCTGCCATTGCTGACCGATGGCCACACTGTCGACTACTTGCGGGATTTTCTCAACCTGACGGTAAATTTCGGCGGTACCGATGCGCACGCCACCCGGATTGAGCACGGCGTCCGAGCGGCCATGGATCAACATCGCCCCGTGGGGCAACTCTTCAGAGTAATCTCCCTGCGCCCAAGTCCCGGGAAATAGATTGAAATAGGATTGCCGCAGTTTCTCGCCATCTGGATCATTCCAAAGGCCAATGGGCATCGCCGGGAAATGCCGGGTACACACCAGCTCACCTTTCTCACCGATGACCGCTTGGCCCGCGTCGTTCCAGACCTCGACCGCCATACCGAGGCTCTTGCCCATCATTTCGCCACGGCGTACGGGCGACATTGGATTGCCGTTGACGAAGCACGAAACAATGTCGGTACCCCCGGACATGGAACTCAGGCACACGTCGGGTTTGACGTCGCGGTAGACGAAGTCGTAACTGCGTGGCGCCAGTGCCGAGCCAGTGCAGAGCAGCGTTTTCAGGCTGCTCAAATCGTGGCTTTCGCGGGGTTTTACACCGTTGCTTTCGAGCGCGGCGAGGAATTTCGGACTGGTGCCGAATACGCTGATGCGTTCATCGTCGATCAGATCCAGCAAGCGTTCATTGTCGGGCTGAAACGGTGAACCGTCGTACAACACCACTGCGCTACCGACGGCCAGCGCGGACACCAGCCAGTTCCACATCATCCAGCCGCACGTCGTGTAATAGAACAACCGGTCGCCGGAACCTAGATCGACGTGCAGGCCATGTTCTTTAACGTGTTGCAGCAACACGCCGCCGGTACTGTGGATGATGCATTTCGGCACACCGGTGGTGCCGCTGGAATACAACACGTAGAGCGGATGGGCGAAAGGCACCGGTATAAAAAACGGCTCGCCGCCAGTCACGTAAAACTCATCCCATAGCGTGACGTTTGCCAGCGTGTGGTAATCCTCGGCGCGGGCATGGGGCCGCGCGTACGGTACGACAATCAACTGTTGCAACGTCGGCAACTGTTCGAGGATTTCATTGAGTTTGGAGGTCTGGTCGATGTCGTTACCGGCATATCGGTAGCCCGCGCAGGTGATCAACACTTTCGGTTCAATCTGCCCAAAACGATCAATCACTCCATGGGTACCGAAATCGGGCGACGAGCACGACCAGATGGCACCGAGACTGGTGGTGGCCAGCATCGCCACCAGCGTCTGCCAGGTGTTGGGCATACATGCGGCAACACGATCGCCGCTGACGACCCCGGCGGCTTGCAGGCTGGCTTGAAATCCGGCGACCTGGTGCGCCAGTTCGGCCCAGGTCAGTTGTTCACGCTGGCCATTTTCAGCCACCGCAACAACGGCGACGGCATCGTCGCGACGGCGCAGCAGGTGTTCGGCGAAATTCAATGTGGCGCCCGGAAACCATTCCGCGCCGGGCATTTTTGCGCCTTCACGCAGCACCGCATCAGGTTGCGTATGGAAGCGGATATCGAAGAAATCTACGATGGCTTGCCAGAATTCTGCGCGCTGCTCGACGCTCCATTGGTGCAGGTCGGCGTAGCTGTCGAGGTGCAAGCCATGACGCTGATTGATCGAGCGGCGGAAGGTGTCCATCCGCGATTGGGCGATACGGGTAGCGTCGGGTTGCCAGAGGATGTCGGACATGGATTGCCTCTTGTTTTGGTGTTCGCAAACGATGTTCAGGTAATAGACCGCTAACTGTAGGAGTGAGCCTGCTCGCGATGGCTCAATCGCAGTCACACATTTGTCGACTGAGACAC
>NZ_JASCPK010000007.1:0-90030 GCF_029959385.1 Pseudomonas sp. PS01303 | reverse complement strand
GGCTTGGTGATACAGGCGTGCGCGGTGCCGAAGCACCGCGCATGCCGTCCACTCAGTGCGGTGCGCGCGGAATGGTTTTCATCAGGTCTTCGGGGCTGATGTGGCCGACCACGCTGCCCGGTTGCGGCAGGTTGAGGATGTGGCCCTTCATCTTGCCGATGATGTGCATCTCGCACGGCTTGCAATCGAACTTCAGCGTCAGCACTTCATCGCCGTGGATCAACTGCATCGGCGCGACTTTGGTGCGCACGCCGGTCACGCCTTTGGCCTGTTTCGGGCACAGGTTGAAGGAGAAACGCAGGCAGTGCTTGGTGATCATCACCGGCACTTCGCCCGGTTCTTCGTGCGCCTCGTACGCCGCGTCGATCAGCTTCACGCCGTGACGGTGGTAGAAGTCGCGCGCCTTCTGGTTGTAGACGTTGGCGAGGAAGGTCAGGTGCGAATCCGGGTACACCGGCGGCGGACTGGTTTCGGCCTTGCGGCTGCCACGCGGGTGAGCGGCAACACGGGCGGCGGTCAGGGCTTCGATCACTTCACGGCGCAGGGCTTTAAGCTGCGAGTTGGGGATGAAGAACGCCTGTGGCGCATCCAGCTTGATGTCGGTGGCGTGGTACTGCGTGGTGCCGAGTTGGCCGAGCAAATCGCGCAACTGTTCCAGCGCTTGCTCAGGCTTGTTGGCGACGCCGAACGGGCCGTTCAGGGTAACGCTGGCGCTGATGCCTTCTTCGCTGGTAGCGGTGACTTCCAGCTGTTCTTCACGCAGACGTGCGACCCAGCTCAGGGCGACGCGACGTTCTGACGAGGTCTTTTGCAGCGCCTGTTGCCAGTTGTGGTCGAGGTTGCGATTGAGCGGGTGATTCGGACGCAGCTTGAACAGGCCTTCGGGCATTTCGTTCGGCTCGACGCGGTAGCGGTAGCGCTTCTCGCCGTCCTCTTCGAACTCGCCTTTGGCTTCAGCGATGTTGGCGCGGAAACCGACCACTTCGCGTTTCACCAGCACGTTCAAACCGTCGCCGTTGGACAGTGGCTCGTGGGTGATGACCTGCATGTCGCGTTTGCCGACTTTCTCGACGGTGCCCACCGGCAGGCCGGTGAAGGTCGGCGAGTCGAAGGCGCCGATGTCGATCTTGCGATCGGTTACGAAGTAATCGGTGCTGCCACGGTGGAAGGTTTTTTCCGGGTCAGGCAGGAAGAAATGCGCAGTGCGGCCGCTGGAAGCGCGGGCCAGATCCGGGCGGTCTTCGAGCACGTCGTCGAGGCGCTGGCGGTAGTAGGCGGTGATGTTTTTCACATAGCCCATGTCCTTGTAGCGACCTTCGATCTTGAACGAACGCACGCCGGCCTCGACCAGCGCGCGGATGTTGGCGCTCTGGTTGTTGTCTTTCATCGACAGCAGGTGTTTTTCGTAGGCGATCACGCCACCCTTTTCATCTTTGAGGGTGTACGGCAAGCGGCACGCTTGCGAGCAGTCGCCACGGTTGGCGCTGCGCCCGGTCTGCGCATGGGAGATGTTGCACTGGCCGGAGAAGGCCACGCACAAGGCGCCATGGATGAAGAATTCGATGGCAGCGTCGGTTTCGTCGGCGATTGCGCGGATTTCTTGCAGGTTCAGCTCACGGGCCAATACCAGTTGCGAGAAGCCGGCCTGATCGAGGAATTTCGCTCGCTCAAGGGTGCGGATGTCGGTCTGGGTCGAGGCGTGCAGCTCGATCGGCGGAATGTCCAGCTCCATCACACCCAGATCCTGAACGATCAGCGCGTCGACACCGGCGTCGTACAACTGATGGATCAGCTTGCGCGCCGGTTCCAGTTCGTTGTCGTGCAGGATGGTGTTGATGGTGGTGAAAATGCGCGCGTGGTAACGGCGAGCGAATTCGACCAGCTCGGCGATTTCGCCGACTTCGTTGCAGGCGTTGTGGCGCGCACCGAAGCTCGGGCCGCCGATGTACACGGCATCGGCGCCGTGCAGGATCGCCTCACGGGCGATGGCGACATCGCGGGCAGGGCTGAGCAATTCCAGATGATGCTTGGGCAAGGACATAGTTTTTTTAGTCAGGCTGTCACGGTTAGGCGCGCATTCTACCCCCGAAACGCGCGCCCGGCACGCCCGTGCTGCCCGATGGCACCGGGCCCTTGCAGGAGCTACGGCATGCTGCGATCTTTTGACCTTTTCAGATCAAGATCAAAAGATCGCAGCGTGCCGCAGCTCCTACAGAATCCAGCGGTGGTCGCCGAATAGGTGGGCGACACACAAACCTGTAGGAGTGAGCCTGCTCGCGAAAGCGGTGGTGCATCCAACATAGCCGTCGCCTGACCTGACGCCTTCGCGAGCAAGCTCGCTCCCACAGGGTTGGGCAGTGATCGCCAAATAGGCGGGCGACATAGAAATCTGTGGGGGCTTGCTCGCGAAGGCGTCAGTTGGTTCGGCGCAAGGCTGGGGTGAAAATCAGGCCTTGGCAGCCATGGCGGTGACTTCTACGCGCATGCCTTCGACGGCCAGGGACGCAACGCCAACCGCAGCACGTACCGGCCATGGCTTGGCGAAGTAGCGTTTGTAAACTTCGTTAAACGCGGCGCGATCGGCCATGTCGGTGAGGTAGATGGTCAGGTGCATCACGCGATCCATCGAGCTGCCCGCACGTTCCAGTGCAACCTTCAGCGCTTGCAGGGTGCATTCGCTTTGCAGGGTGATGTCGCCGAGTTCCAGGCTGCCATCGGCACGGGTCGGAATCTGCGTGGACATCATGATTCCGTTGAACGTGGTCACGTCCGAGGAAATGGAGTCCGCGTCCGGATCGGGAGTGAAGATGATGTCTTGGTTGGCCATGGGTGATCCCTTGTGTGAGCGACTAAGAATCGCGCCAGTTTACAGATTCATCAGCGACATGGCCCGTTTCGGCAATCGGCACCATACTTCGGCGCGGTATTGGCAAACGATCTTCTCTTCTCAGACAGGAGCAGGGCCATGAGCAACAAACCGACGATTGTGCTGGTTCACGGATTCTGGGGTGGCGCCGCGCATTGGGGCAAAGTCATTCTCGAACTGGCGCGCAAGGGCTACACGGATATTCACGCGGTTGAGATGCCGCTGACGTCCCTCGCCGACGACGCCGAACGCACGCGCAAAATGATCGCGCAACAAAGCGGCCCAGTGTTGCTGGTCGGCCACTCTTACGGCGGCGCGGTGATCACCGAGGCGGGCAATCAGCCGAACGTCGTCGGCCTGGTGTACATCGCCGCGTTCGCCCCGGATGCCGGCGAAAGCCCCGGCGCTCTGACCCAGCAACACCTGCCGGCCGCCGCACCGAATCTTGCGCCGGACAGCGACGGTTTCCTCTGGCTCAAAGCCGATAAATTCCACGAAAATTTTTGCCAGGATCTCAGCGCCGATGAAGCACTGGTCATGGCCGTCGCACAGAAGGCCCCGTTGGCCAGCACCTTCGGCGACACGATCAGCAATCCGGCATGGAAGAACAAGCCGTCGTGGTATCAGATCTCCACGGAAGATCACATGATCCATCCCGATAACCAGCGGCAGATGTCGGCAAAACTCGGTGCGAAAAAGATCATCACACTGGATGCCAGCCATGCGTCGTTGGCCTCGCGTGCTGCTGAAGTGGCGGCGTTTATCGATGAGGCGGCAACGGCTGCGGTGAAACCTTAGGGATCAGACCGGCTGCGTCGCCGCCTCAGCCGCGAGGGCTGCAAGGACACTCGGTCGAGCGGCGATGCGCTGCGTGTAAGCAGCCAGCGTCGGCCAATCTTCAATGCAGCGTAATCACCCGCCGACTCTCGCCAATGCGGATCCGGTCGAGTGCGCGGTTAAGCGCATCCAAAGCGTCCAGCAAAGCTTTGGCCTCGGCTTCGCGACCATCGCCCCAGAGCCGTTCAGCCATTTTGTTCAAGGCCTGAATCGATCGCTCAATCTCTGTAGCGGTGGCGGCTTCTTTGTTTTCTGGCGTTTTCTTCGACATTCATCAACCTGTTCACTGAGTCCAGCCGCTGAATAGAGCGGCTACGACAAACATGTTTCCTCGTCCTGCCGGCCTATCCAACCATTGCGATACAAGCAGGACAAGTTTTTCAGTCAGCTGCCAAGAACCTAGGAACCGCTAGGTGGCTGAAAAAGTGGCTAAGTGCTAGCATTCGCGACTTCGTTGGATTTTACACTCTCAAGGATTTTCGAATGACTTATCTGCGCCTGCTTTTAGCTTCTGCCCTGATCGCCCTCTGCACGGGCTGTGCCACGTCCGCTCAAATTTCCGGCATGACGGTCGCGGCCGATCAAGACAAGGAAAGCACCTATGACGCACAGCTGAAAAATAACGTACGGGTTTCGGAAGTGAATGGCGGGGATAAAACCAATCCTCTGTGGACGTCGGAAATCGACAGCCCTGACTTTGGCGCTGCACTCAAGCAATCGCTCGCAAACGCTGATTTGCTGGGCAGCGAATCCGCTGCTTATGCCCTGCGGGCGAATTTGCTGCGCGTTGACCAGCCGCTGTTCGGGCTGAATTTCGAGGTCACCAGCGAGGTGGAATACACGTTGGTGGAAGCCGCGACCAACAAGGTTGTTCTGCGTGAAATCATCCGTACGCCTTTTACCGCGGGTTTCGGTGATTCCGTTATTGGCGTCAAACGTCTGCGCCTGGCCAATGAAGGCTCTGCTCGCGTCAACATCATCGCCATGCTCAAGCGCCTCAGTGATCTGAAAATCGAGGCCAAACAGGTTGCGTTGAAGAACTAGGCCTTTCCTGAAATGGATTCAGGCGTGACCCTCAGATGGGCGGCTCAAGTAGCCGCCCATTTGCTTTATCTCTCTCGCACCGGCAACAACCCTCCAGAAATTCCGAAGAGAAAAGCCGAATTCCGTTGCTGAAAAAGCAATAGTCATTTGCGATTTCGGCGGATTGTTGCCGTCTGGCTCAGAAGTTAGCATCGATCCATCGTTGCAACTCAGGGCCTTTGGCGCGAGTTCGAGACAGTTCGCACCGCCAACCTGTCGCTCCCGCTGATCGTCGCCACATTCGATCTACTTCGGAAACTCCAATGTCCAAACTCTTCAACGAATTCGCGCTGGGCGACACCACGCTGAAAAACCGTATTGTCATGGCGCCGCTGACCCGCTCGCGCGCACCCCATGATGCTGCCGATGAACGCATCGCATTGTATTACGCACAACGCGCTACCGCCGGTTTGATCGTCAGCGAAGGCACGCCGATTTCCCGTGAGGGGCAGGGCTATCTGTTCAACCCCGGTATCTTCACGGCCGAGCAGATCGCCGGATGGCGCCTCACCACCGACTCGGTGCATGCGGTGGGCGGCAAGATGTTTGCGCAGCTCTGGCATGTCGGTCGCGTCTCGCACCCGTCGATCCAGGAAGGTGGAAAATTGCCAGTGAGCGCCACGTCGAAGCAAGCGGTCGGCGCGACTGCGTTTGGTTACGACGCTGACGGCAAGCCGGCGCTGGTACAGCCACCGGCGCCACGCCAACTGGAAACCGCCGAGGTGGCGCGGATCGTCGGTGAGTTCGCCCAGGCTGCGCACAACGCGATCGAGGCGGGTTTTGATGGCGTGGAAATTCACGGTGCCAATGGCTATCTGTTCGAGCAGTTCATGAACCCGTTGGTCAATGATCGAACCGATCAGTACTCGGCGGATCGCCTGGAAAACCGTCTGCGCTTCACCCTGGAAGTGATCGATGCCGTGGTCGCACGCATTGGCGCGGCTCGGGTGGGCATCCGTATTTCGCCATATGGTCAGCTGTTCGACATGCCGTTGTATGAGCAGATCGATGAAACCTACACCGCGTTGGCAGCCGAGATTGGCGCGCGGCAATTGGCCTACGTTCATGTGATGGATCAGTCCGGGTTTCCGGCTCCGGGTACCGAGGGCGGTGGTGGCGGGCCGAAGGAAACATTCCTCGATTTGCTGTCGACCATTCAGTCGAAACTGCCTGACACCGCGTTGATTCTGGCGGGCGGCATGTCGCGCCAGCGTGCGGATGACCTGATCAATGACGGCATCATCGACCTCGCCGCGTTCGGCACCGCTTACATCAGCAACCCTGATCTGGTGGCGCGGCTGCAGAACGACTGGCCGCTGAGCGAAGCCAAACGCGAAACTTTTTATGGCGGTGGCGCCGAGGGTTATGTCGATTACCCGCCTTATAAAGGCTAAGTAGCCGCTGACACATTGGCAGCCGCCACCGTTATTCGGGGCGGCTGCTTTTACGTGCCCGGTGCAAACAGGCCTGAAAGGATCTCGCGGCGGGACAAGCAGACGAAGTTCTGCTGTAGTGCCCATCAACTGTTCTTGATGATCGGACTTTTTATGCACCTCAAAGCGCACCGGTACTTTGCCATGGTCGCCGTGACTGGAAGTTTCTCGGCGACGGCTCGGCACTTTCGCGTACCGGCGTCCTCCGTTTCTCGCTTCATCGCGGCGTTGGAGCGAGAGGTCGGTCAGCAACTTTTGTATCGAAACACCCGTGCGGTGAAACTGACGGAGGCGGGCGAGCGCTACTACCAGCAAATCCGCGAAGTGCTCGAACTGCTCGATGCCGCTGATGAGGAAATCACCGGCAAGGGTGGCGAGGTTCGTGGACTGGTACGGATTAACGCACCGGTCGCGTTCGGCAGCCTGCACATCGTCAAACTGTTGAACGGTCTGTATGACCAGTATCCCGAACTGACGGTCGAGCTGACCGTCACCGATGCCTTTATCGACCCGGTGCAGGAGGGCGTCGACATCATCTTCCGGGTCGGACACCTGAGCGACTCCGGGTTGATCGGCCGCAAAATCTGCGATCAGCAATACGTCCTTTGCGCCAGTGCGCAGTACATCGCGAAGCACGGCAAACCCGCGTCGCCAGAGGAGCTGCGGCATCACGCCTGTCTGGTTTACAAGGGCACGGGCGGGGCGCAGCGCTGGTATTTCACAAAGCCTGGCAGCGACAAGACCGAGATCATCGACGTGCAGGGGCCGCTTCGAAGTAACAATGGTCAGGTCTTGGTGGAAGCGGCGCTGGCGGGCAGGGGGATCGTGTTCTTTCCGTCCTGGCTGTTTAGCCGTGAGAGTTTCGTGAGCCAGCAGCTCATTCGGCTGTTACCGGATTGGCAAGGATCGGTGGAGCCAACGCCTAGCCCGATCCATTTGCTGTCCCCGGAGAATCGCATGCGCTCCCAGAAGGTTCGCGTGGTGTGGGAGTACTTCATCAAAGCGATCGGCACTCCGCCTTATTGGGATGATCTGGGGGATTGATGCTTAGGCGCGGGCCGCCAGCGTCCGCACTGGCGTGGGACTCAGCGCGTTTCGCACTGCGGCGCCGGCTCGCCGCTCAATGCATCGACCATGGGCGGGTGCTCTTGCACCGCTTGGCGCAAATCTTCGGTCACGCGCAATTCCGCGCCTGTCGGCGAGAAAGTCGCCGCGGCTGCGAAAGGCGCGGGGTTGGCCGGAACCGGGCGTTTGCCGCGCCGCCAGAAAAAGAACGTGACCATGCACAGATTGACCAGAGCGAAGACCCAGAACAGACCGTTTGCGCCGAACGAGTTCATCACCGGCGAGATCATCATCGGACTGATCGCCGAGCCCAAAGAGTTGATCAGCAGCAAACCCTGAATCATCGGCACCAACGCTTCCGCCGGGGCGCGGTCGGCGGCATGACTGACGGCAACCGGATACAGCGCAAACACGCCGCCGCCGAGCAAAAACAGCATCACCGCGAGCATCGTCGACGACAACGGCAGCCAGACGATCACCAGCGACAACACCGTGCACGCCACGGTCAGAAGGGTCAGCACCTGAAGGCGATCCTGACGGTCAGACCAGCGTCCGACCGGGTATTGCAGAAGCATGGCGCCAAGGATCGTCCAGGCCATCATGCTGCCGACTTCCCCCACGTTCAGACCCATGCGTTGCAGGTACAGCGGCAGCAACGTGTAAATCGCCGCGATGCTCACGCCCGAGCCGAAACACCCGACCAGCCCGGTCGGCGTCACGCCCAGCAACTGCCGGGGCTTGAGCGGCTCGACCTGATCGAGCAGGGGCGACACGCGCGGCAGGATCACGATCGGCAGCACCGACAGCGATGCGAGCATGCCGGCAACCATGAACGGTGCGCTGTCGCTCAAACCCGTGATCTTGCCCAGCGTTGCCTGACCCAGCACACCGGCGCCGTACAAGACGATCATGTACAGCGCGAGCAAGCGTCCGCGAATCTTCGCGTCACCCGCCAGCAGCAGCCAACTCTCGATCACCAGAAACACGCCGACTGTGGCCCAGCCATTGATCAGGCGCAGGGCGAACCAGCCCCACGTGTCGTAAAACAAGCCCTGCATGAGGATGGTCACGGCGATCAGCGAGGCAAAGCTGCCGTAGGCACGGATATGGCCGATGCGCAGAATCAGACGGTCGTTGAACAAGGCGCCCAGGGTCAGACCGATGAAATAGGCCGATGACACGACACCGATCATCGTTGCCGACGCACCGGCGGCGTCCAAGCGAAGGGTGGTCAGGGACGACAGAAATCCGTTGCCCAAGGCAATAATGAACAGCCCGAGCAGGGGCGCCAGCGCCATGGCCAGCAAACGCGGAGACATAGAAACCTCAAGGGATCGGGCAGCGGAACGTGCGTCTCTGCGCAGGGCAATGCCAAACCGAAGTGTGTTGTGCAAGCGCCCGCCGAACGGGCAGGGCAGTTCAATCGGCCGCACTTGAGCAAGTGTGGCCAGCCATTCTGGTACGTGATTTTTAACAGCGATGCTTTCAGCCACCGACTCGGGTGACTGTTTGAGAGCGCGGGATTCTAAGGCTTGTGCAGGATTTGCCAATAGCTGTTTGCTGCGACGTTAGGACGCAGGTGAGTTACGGCAGATCCGCCGCCTGAGCATCGAACGATGAACACCGCTTACATCCGGTGATGCTCCAGCAAGAAGTCGACGAACAAGCGCACTCGCGCCGGCATTGTCGAGCCGCCGACGAACACCGCATGAATCGGTTCCTGATCGCCGGGGTTCCAGGTTTCCAGTAGCGGTATGAGGTCGCCGCGCTGCAGATCCTCGCTGACGCTGAACTCGCCGATGCGCGCAATGCCGGCGCCGACTCGGGCGAGTTGTGCCAGTGCTTCACCACTGCTGCATTCGATGTTGCCGCTGACTTTCAGGGAAAACTCGCGGCCGTCGCGCATAAACGGCCAGTTGGGTTCGGCACGGCGAAAGTTGAAGCGCAGGCAGTTGTGACGGAGTAAGTCTTGCGGTTCTTGCGGGGTGCCGTGACGCTGCAGATACGCGGGCGATGCCACCACCACTTGGCCGGTCGTGCCGATCCTGCGCGCGGTCAGCGGGCTGTCGGGCAGATGGCCAAAGCGCACCGCCACGTCGGCCTGGCCAGCGAGGATGTCGACTACTTCGTCGCCGAGCGTGAGGTCGACGACGATATTCGGGTACTGCGCGCTGAACGCGGCCACCAAGGGCACGATAGCCAGCCGACCATGGCCAAGCGCCGCGCTGACGCGCAATCGGCCCTTGGGTACGCCTTGATCGGCGATGGCGTCTTCAACCTCGTCCATGTCCGCCAGAATACGTCGGGCGCCCCGCAAGAATGCTTCGCCCTCAGCGGTGAAGGTGATCGCTCGCGTGGTGCGCAACAACAGGCGAGTGCCCAGACGCTGTTCGGCACGCGCGATGATCCGGCTGACTGCCGAGGGTGTGAGCCCCAATGCGCGCGCCGCCGCCGAAAGGCTGCCTTCCTGCGCCACGGTGACGAACACGCTCATTTCACCTGACCTGCCATTGACGTCCATTTGTGCCTCTTACGCAAAGGTGATTGCCGAAATCGCTATCTACCGCCTCAAACGCCTGGATCGTAGCATTGGCGGCATAGATAAGGAGCCTTTCCATGCGTATCAATCCACCTCTTGTTGCACTCGCCATTGGTGCCTTTGGCATCGGCGTTACCGAATTCGCCCCGATGGGCATGCTGCCGGGCATCGCTGCGGACCTCGGCGTGTCCATTCCCGCCGCAGGCCTGCTGGTCAGTGCTTACGCGTTGGGCGTACTGCTCGGCGCGCCGTTGATGATCCTCACCACCGGCAAAATTCCGCGCCGAACGTTGCTGATCGGTCTTATGGCGATTTTTACCTTGGGTAATCTGATGTCAGCGCTGGCGACCGACTATTACAGCCTCATGATCGCCCGGGTGGTGACCTCACTGAATCACGGGGCGTTCTTTGGCGTTGGCTCCGTCGTCGCTGCCAGCGTGGTCGCGCCGGAGAAACGTGCCGGGGCGGTCGCGGCAATGTTCATGGGCCTGACTTTGGCGACCATCGGCGGTGTGCCGCTGGCCGCGTGGTTTGGCGAGCTGTTCGGCTGGCGCACTGCATTTTGGGGTATTACCGGCCTTGGCGTGGTGACGATGGCAGCGTTGTGGTTCGCGCTGCCCAATCTGCGCGCACCGCAAAGCGTGGGCGTACTGGCCGAAATACGCGTGCTGGGCCGAGGCCCGGTGTTGGGCGCGTTGGCCCTGACTGTCGTCGGCTCGAGTGCGATGTTCACTGTCTTCACCTACATTGCACCGATCCTCAGCAGCGAGACCCACGCGTCCTCCGCGTACATCACCGCCATGCTGGTGCTATTCGGTGTGGGCCTGACGCTGGGCAACATGTGGGGCGGCAAGGCTGCGGATCGTTCGATCGATCGCACCCTGATCGTTTCGCTGAGCGTGCTGATTGTGATCTTGCTGGCGTTCACTGTCCTGATGCGCTGGCCTTTGCCGGCCGCGGTGGCCATTTTGATCTGGGGTATCGCCAGCTTCGCCCTGGTACCACCGCTGCAGATGCGCGTGATGGAAGCGGCCAAAGACGCGCCCAATCTGGCTTCGGCGGTCAACATCGGTGCCTTCAATTTTGGTAACGCCATTGGCGCGGCGCTGGGCGGCGCGGTGATCAATGCCGGGCTGGGTTATCCGGCGATCTCCCTGGCCGGTGCAGCGATGGCGAGTCTGGGCCTGCTGATGGTGCTGGCGTTTACCTGGCGCTCGAAAGCAAGTGCAGCGGCGCTGACCCAACCATAACGAGAGGGCGGTCAGGCGCCATCACGAGTGATTCGAACTTTGCGCAAGACGGTGCTTCGTCAGCCCTTTTGAACCTATTTCAAAACAGCCTGCTCAACCGGGAAATGTTCGGGGGTAGATGTGATGAATGTTTTCAGAAACCAGCTGACGACTGAGCAAGAAGCAAGACTGCTGGCGTTGGATGCCTGGCATCGGATGTCGGAGAATCGAGCACTGCGCATGGACTGCCCCGATGCCTGGCACGACGAACTGTTGCGCCAGTCTGACGAGATGGATCGGTTGGGCATGTTAACGCTGACCGAATGGTGCGACCTGCGAAGGGACGCAGACGAAGCCTATCTGCGCACGGTGGCGGGTGAGGATTATCACGCAGGTCATCAAGCTAGGGTGTATCGAGGTTGACGGTACCCGCCGTACAGCGGGTACCGCTTCCAATGTGCGAGAAAGGCCTGCCTACCGGCTTACCACTTGTAACTCACTTTGGCGGTAGTCTCACGACCCGGGTTGTAGAAGTTTGCGGTGCCGGAACCGACCACGTGCTGCTCATCCAGCAGGTTGCTGAGGTTCACCGCAAGGTCGGTGCCCTTGGTGATTTTGTAGTTGAACGCGGCGTCGAACAGCGTGGTGCCATCGCTTTTGCCGGAGTTGGCGGCGTCGAAGTAATACGAGCCGACGTAGCGCGCACCCAAGCCAACGCTGACATTCGTGGCGGGGACGTCGTAATAACTCCAGAGCGAAGCGGAATGCTTGGGTGCCGTGGCGAATTCATTACCCTTCAGGGAGCTGCCGTCATACAACGAACCGCGCTGTACCTCGGACTCCATATAGGAATAACCACCGATCAGGCTGAGGTTCTGCGTCACCTGCGCCTTGGCCTCCAGGTCGAGGCCGCGCGCACGCGACTCGCCCACTGTCTGTTGCTCAATGATGCCGCTCGGCAGCACCACGGCGATGGTGACGTTTTCCTGGGTCAGGTCATAAACGGCTGCGGAGAACAGGGCGTCCATCCCCATCGGCGCATACTTCACGCCTATCTCGTACTGCCTGCCGGTCTGCGGTGTGACACCAACCTGCGGCGGCGAGACCGATTCCACCATGCTCACATAGGTCGACACCTCATCGTTGACGATGTAGGTCAATGCACCTCGGTAAGAGGTTTCGGAGAAGGTGTCTTTCTCAGTCGATTCCAGGCCTTTGCTGGTCAGGTCCATCGAGTCGTTGCGCACGCCCCCGGTGACGATGAACCGCTCGTAGAACGACAGGTTCTGCTGCAGGAATACGGCTTTGGTGGTCGCGTCTCGCTTGTTCACGGCATACGGCGCGATTGAGCGTGAAACGCCAGTGAAGACGGGGTTTGCAATGTCAATCGAGGTCGTCGGGGCGTAGACCGAGCTTTCCTTGGTGGTCGAATCGAGGTACTCCACGCCCACCAGGCTGCTGCTGTCGATGTTCTCGAAACGGGCATCGTATTGCAGCATCAGATTGCCGTTGAACTGGTCGGCTTCGGTGTCCGTTCCAAACTGATAGCGGTCAACGGTAGTACCGACACGTGCGGCGCTGTCGCTCAGATATACGTAGCCAAAATCATCGGTCAACTTGCTGTAGCGCAGATTGCTGCGCAGCACGAAGCCATTGTCGAAGTCATGGGTGATGTTACCGCTGAGGCTGGTGCGCTCGACATCGTGAAAGTTGTAGCTGGGCTCGCCATAGAACTTGCTGCGGTCGTATTCCTTGTCCAGCGGATAGCCGCCACTGTTGGGCGAACTTTCGGTTTTCAGGTAGTCGAGAATCATCGTCGCCGACGTGAAATCCGTCGGTGCCCAGGTGAGGCCACCCATAAACAACTGGTTGTCGTCCTGCGAGTGATCGTACTCGCGGTCGCTGTTTTGGCCTTTGGCAGTAAAGCGGCCAGCCAGGGTTTTTTCGTCGTTCAACGCATCGCCGACATCGATGCCTGTCTCGACATGGTCAAAGGAGCCGTAGGTCACATAGCCTTGGCCAAACTGCTCGAAGCGCGGCTGTTTGGTCACGAAGTTTACCGAGCCTCCGGGATCGGCCGGGCCGAACAGGGTGGAGTTGGCGCCGCGCAGAATTTCGATGCGCTCATAAGCGAATGGATCTTCGCGCACGCCGCGCATCGAACTCAGGGTCAAGCCGTCACGGTAGGTGGTGGCCTGGAAACCGCGGATCTGGAAATAGTCGTTACGGTCATCCGTGCCGTAGAAGTCAGTGATCACGCCCGGCGTGTATTGCAGCGCCTCTTCCGTGGTGCTGACGCTGCGCTGTTCCATTTCCTTGTTGGTAACCACCGATACCGATGCCGGTGTATTGAGAATGCTGGTGGCCACTTTGCCGCCAACCCAGAGTTCCTTGGCGACCACTGAGTTGGCGTCGTCGTCGGCACTGACCCTGACCTTGGCATTGATGATGAGGGGGGCGAGGCGGTAGTCCTCGATACCCGTTGCGTCGAGTTCAAGTGGGCCGGCAGGCGCTGGTTGAGGTGTCAGCAGGTAAGCGGACGGGCCTTGCTGCTCGATCTGCAATTCGCTTCCCTGCAATAACGTCGACAGTGCGGTCGACGTATCCAGGCTGCCGTTCACGCCTGCCGTTGTGCGATTCGCAACGCTCGAGGCATCGTAGGAAAGACTGATGCCAGCCTCGCGCGCAAAACGGTCAAGCGCCGGCGCCAGTGGGCCGGCAGCGATATTCCACTGCTGAACCTGTTTGCGCTGTTCAGCGCTCGAAGATTGCGCCAGCGACGGCAGGGCGTAACTGCTGACCATCAAACCCAAAATCACACCGTGTACGGCGTGGCTCAGTGGATGGCGCTGTGTGACCGCGGACGAACTCATTTTCTCGCTCCAAGGAAGGGTATCGACAGATTGGCCTGTAAGTCGGCCTTCCTTACAAGTCGAACGAGAATGAGAAACTACCTCATTAATTTTGCTAAATAAGACAAAAGAAGCTTATTCAACTGGCAGCGGTCAACGTCACCCAATAACGCGTCCGATAATCAACGCGCAAATGCAGCGACTGCGCGACCAATGTCAGTACCTGATCGTTGTCGGCGAGCTGAAAAGTGCCGGAAACCCGAAGGTCGGCAACCTCTTCGGCGCAGCGCAATACGCCGGGGCGGTAGCGCGACAACTCCGCGATAAAATCACCAAGGCGCATATTGCGTGCGCTGATCACCCCGTCATTCCAGCCCCAGACATCCAGCCCGTTGTCCCTGTACTCACGGGCGCCACTTGATGTAAACAGCAACTGATTGGCGGTCTGGGCACTGCGGCTACCGCTGGCGGCCAGGGTTTGACTGGCGCCAGGAAATACCGTGACGGTGCCTCCCTGAACCGCGAGCAAGGTGCCGTCGTCACGTTCCCGCGCCAGGAAGCGGGGACTCTGTGCGCGCATGATTCCGTCGCGTGTTTGTACCCAAAAGGGACGCGCGTGCGCCGCGTGTTCATCCGCGCCGACATTCACGATGACCTCACCACGCCGCAGAATGAGCAGACGTCGCTGGGCGTCGAAATCACTGTCGACAGCGCTGTCGCTATTGAGCTGGACAAGGCTGCCGTCATCGAGTTGCACGCGGCGTTGCTCGCCGGTGCTGCTGCGTTGCTGCGCAAGCATGGCCGGTACGGGTGTGTAATCCCGGCCGAGCCAGGCGGCGGCGCCAACCGTGGCCAAAAGGCCTAATAGCTTCAAGCTTTCCCGTCGGCGCAGGCCATGGCGGGAACCATCAAGGGTTTGTCGGGCCAATTGCGGCGGCATGCTCGCGAACTCATCCCCAAGCGATTCCACACGCTGCCACGCCAATCGATGCTCTGGACGCTGCTGCAGCCAATGCTCAAAAGTGCGCTGCGTTTGCTCATCTGCCTTGTTGAAGCGCAGACGCACTTGCCAGTGGATGGCCTGGTCTACAACGGCCGGATCCAGCGCCTGCGACTCATGCCTCGACATAACGCAACCGATAGCAGTGTTGCAGTGCGGTGGCCAGGTCGCGCTCCACCGTCGCCCGGGAAACGCCGAGTTTTTCGGCTATTTGCGCACAGGTCAAACCGTCGAGCCGGGCAAATAAAAACGCCTGGCGAACTCGCGGTTTGAGCATGTCGAGCATGCGGTCGATTCGCTCGAGCGAATCCAGAATGAGCAGTCGGCTTTCTTCCGAGGGCACCTCGTGTTGAGGCAGCAACGCGACGCTTTCCAGGTAGGCACGTTCGAGTTCGCGACGACGATACTGATCAATCATCAGCCCGCGGGCAATGCTACTCAGATAAGCACGGGGTTCGCGCAAGGGGCTTGATTGCCGGGATTTGAGCAGACGCACAAAGGTGTCTTGCGCCAGGTCTGCGGCGTTATCGCGACAACCAATGCGTCGGCTCAGCCAGCCATGTAACCACGAGTGGTGGGTGCGATAGAGCAGCGCTAGATCTGCAGTGCCTAGTGTGTCGTCGCTGCTCATCGGCATCCCGGAAAGTACATGATTGATAATTACTCGCATTCTACTCAGGCGATAGCACCTCAGGCAAATGCGGGCGTAGGGTCTTGGGGGAGGGGAGGTATACCAGCGCTGCATACGTTAATGGGAATTTGTGTCAATTGCGAATGTGTTTGTATAGCATGCGCGGGATTTTGGCGGTTTTACTCCCTGTATTGGCCTATTCGTAAAGGTTTCTCTCTTCATGCGTCGAACCCTGCTTTCCATTTGTGTGCTGCAAGCCTAGTCGCCTGCCTCTTGGGCTGAACAAGTGGAGGGCACACCCTCAACGCTCGAACTCGACGCAACCGATGTGATCGGTACTGCCAATTACGAGAGGGCGGACGGCCCGGTGCAGGGTTATCGGGCGACTCGATCGGCCAGTGCCACACGTACCGACACGTCGATCCACGAAACCCCACAATCGATCAGTGTGGTTTCGAAGGATGTGGTTGAGGATCTGGGCGCCACCCGTTTGCAGGACGCGCTGGACTACGCCGGTGGCGTCGGGCGGGCGAACAATTTTGGTGGCCAGGGCCTGACCACATTTACCGTGCGTGGCTTCACCACCGGCGAGTTTTATCGCAACGGTTTCCCGATCAACCGCGGCTATCCGAACATGCCGGATGCCAACACGATCGAACGCCTCGAGGTGCTGCGCGGCCCGGCCACCATGCTCTATGGTCGGGGTGATCCTGGCGGCACCTTCAACGTGGTGACCAAACAGCCGTTGCCCGAGCGCACCGTCACTCTTGGCAGCCAACTCAATGATCAGGGCATGAAGCGCGGCACGCTGGATGCTTCCGGCCCGCTCGACGAGGAAGGGCGTCTGGCCTACCGACTTAACGTAGTGGGCGAGGGCGGCGACACCTTTCGAGATCACGTTGAAACCGAGCGCTACGGCATCGCGCCCGTGCTCACCTGGCAGGCAACCGACGCGACCAAGCTGATTTTCGAAGGCGATTTCATGCGCAACAACGCGCCTCTGGATCGAGGCGTTACTCGCTATGCGAAGCAGATAGGGACTGCCTCGCGCGACAGTTTTTTTGGCGAAAAAGACGTTGGTAAACTGCATAACGACAACAACATGGCGCAACTGCGTTTCGAGCACATGCTCAACGACGACTGGACGTTAGGCGGCGGCTTCCAGTGGCTCGACGGATCGCTCAAGGGCAATGCCATCGAGGCCAACGGTATTGCCGCTGACGGCCGCACTCTGGGGCGCAATTTCAACTATCGCAAGCTGGAGTGGACCGACAAGGATACCCAGGTCAATCTGACCGGCCATTTCGAAACCGCGGGTTTGCAGCACACGTTGCTCACCGGTATCGAGTATGAGGATTACGACTACAAGTCGATCATTCAACGCTCCAGCGGAGCCGTTGGTGCTTACCCGATCGACATCTTCGATCCGGTGTACGGCCAACCACGTCCGGCACTCACCCGCACGCCCACTGATGACAAGGAAAACCTCAAGACGTATGCCGCGTTCGTGCAGGATCAGGTGGCGTTGACTGACAGACTGAAAGTACTGGCCGGGGCGCGTTTCGAGCGCTTTGAACATGACTACGAAACCTATGTGCCCGGCGCCAAGAGCTGGCAGGCGAGTGACAACGCGGTGACGCCGCGCATCGGCGTCACCTACGACTTGACCGACACATTAGCGATCTATGCCAACACCGCGCGCTCGTTCAAACCGAACACCGGCGCCAGTCGTCAGGGCGGCGGGTTCGAGCCGGAGAAAGGCAAGTCGTACGAAATGGGCATCAAGTGGGAAGCGCTGGATCAGCAGTTGAGTGTCGACGCGGCGATCTATCAGATCGAAAAGCGTAACGTGCTGACCACCGATCCTGTTGATTCGACCTTCAGCGTCGCGGCGGGTGAGGTGCGCAGCCGTGGTTTCGACGTCAACGTGGCCGGCAACCTGACGCCCGAATGGCGCGTGATTGGTGGGTACGCCTATGTCGATGCCGAAGTGACCAAAGACAACGTATTACGCTCCGGCACGCGACTGCTGAACATCCCGAAAAACAGCTTCAGCCTGCTGAATATGTATGAGTTCCAGGATGGCACCTTTAAGGGGTTGGGCTTGGGCACCGGGCTCAAGTACGTCGACGAGCGCGCGGGACAAACCGCCAACACCGCGTTTTCGATGGGCAGCTACACCGTGGTCGACCTGCTCAGCTTCTATAAGGTCAATGACAAGGTGCGGCTCAATCTTGACGTGAAGAACCTGTTTGACCGTGATTATGAAGAGGGTGCATTCGGTAACGTCTATGCCTATCCGGGAGCGCCGCGAACAGTACAAGTCGGTATTGCCTACACCTTGTAACGTGCAGTGCCGGTGCAGGCCTCACCTGCCGCGATCACGCGGGAGGTGAGGCAATGTGCGCCATTCCCGAATGGCAGAAACGGCGACTATGGATTTGCACTGGAAGAGTAAAACAGCTGCATTTATGACGTGGCCTGTATTGTCCGCGTTCGGCCAGAAGCAGCCGGTCACAACCGACGGAGAACAGCCAAAAGCGCATACTTCCTGGCCCCAGCCACTCATTTACTCAGGAGGTTTCCCGGGAAGTCTCTGCATCCTCGATAACGACACGCTCAAATCGCCCGGCAAGTACCACGTAGCCAAAGATTCCAAGCAAACCGTGAGCGGCTACAAACCATAGTGCCGAGTCGAACGAGCCAGTGGTTGCAACAAAATAGCCAATGACTACCGGCGTGATGATCCCTGCCACGTTACCGATGCCGTTAAATACCCCGCCACTTAACCCCACCATGCTTTTGGGCGCTGTGTCGGACAGTACTGCCCAGCCTACCGCTGCCAGTCCTTTGCCGAAAAATGCCAGGGCCATCAACGCTATCACCATCCAGTTGGCATCGACATAATTTGCGGAAACCAGGCTGGAAGCCAATGCCATACCGATGATGAAAGGCGTTTTGCGAGCCCTTGAGGGATGTACGCCTCGACGGATCAGATAATCGGAAACCACGCCGCCCAGCACACCTCCCGAGAAACCACAGATCGCCGGCATCGCAGCCACCCATCCTGCTTGCATGATCGTCATGCCTCGCCCCTGGATCAGGTAGATAGGAAACCAGGTGATGAAGAAGTAGGTGAGGGCGGTGATGCAGTATTGCCCCAGATAGATCGCCCACAGTGTCCGGTTATTGAAGAGCTGGGCGACTTCCTTCAATTTCAGTTTTGGTTTGGTGGCTTTACGCGTGATTTCCAGATCCACCAGAGCACCGCCATCGCGCATGTACTGCAACTCGGGTTCGGTGAGGCGAGGATCACTGTGAGGCTCGTGATAAAGCGCGAACCAGAACACCGTGGCCACCAGCCCAAGCCCGCCCATCCAGATGAACACATGTTCCCAACCCCAGGAATGGGTCAGCCAGGCCATGAGCGGAGCGAAGACCACAACGGCCATGTATTGCGCCGAGTTGAACAGTGCGGAAGCGGTGCCACGTTCACTGGTCGGAAACCAGCAGGACACGATACGGTTATTGGCCGGGAATGCCGGAGACTCTACAAGACCGAGCATGAAACGCATGCCGAACAAGGTGATTGCTGCCGAGGAGCCGACGAGCCCGATCCAGCCCACGGTGCCTTGCATCATGGTGAACAATGACCACAGGAACAGGCTGCAACCGTAGACCCTTCTTGCGCCGAATTTGTCCAGCAACCAGCCGCCTGGGATTTGGCCCAGCGCGTAAGCCCAGGCAAACGCAGAAAAGATCATGCCCAGCATCATGGGATCCAGTCCCAAGTCTTTGATCACGCCCGTACCGGCGATGGACATGGTCGCCCGGTCGGCATAATTGAGGACGGTGACAATGAAAATCATCGCCAGAATGACAAAGCGCCGACGCCCGACATGGGCCTTTTCAAGCGGGATTGCTAGCGGTGCGATCTTGGAGGTCATGGTGCTTTCCGGCTTCCCTCGGGGGGAAGTTTTATTGTTGGAGTAAGTAGCGTGCATTTCTCAGCAAGCGACAGCAGTCGGTAGCGGAGAACCGGCAAAGCAGGCCCGCAAATTGGCCAATACGATTTCGCCCATGGCCAGGCGCGTTTGTTCGGTGGCGCTGGCGCGATGCGGTTGCAGCACCACATTGCTCAGCGAGCGCAGGGCATCCGGCACGCGTGGTTCATCGGCGAACACATCAAGGCCGGCGCCGGCGATGGTGCCGTCGCTTAAGGCCGCTATCAGCGCGGGCTCATCCACCAACTTGCCGCGCGCGACATTGATCAGATAGCCGTTGGCGCCCAAAGCCTGAAGTACCGCAGGTGTGATGATCGCGCTGCCGTTATCGGCGGACGCCGCCAGCATCAGCACATCGCTGCGGCGCGCCAGGTCGATCAGGTCGGGAACGAAGTGATAGCCGCTCTGCGGTTGCTCACGCAGGTCGGTGTAGCTCACCGTCATATCGAAGGCCGAGGCGCGTTTGGCGATGGCATGGCCAACCCGACCCAGCCCGACGATACCCAGTTGAATGCCGGTCACTTTGCGTGCCAGCGGTTGCGCGACACTGCCCCATTGGCCGTCGCGAACGATGCGGTCGCCGGTGACGAGATCGCGCAGGGTCATGATCAACAAACCCATGCCCATGTCCGCGACGTCATCGGTCAATACACCGGGCGTGGTGGTCACTTGAACACCGCGAGCGGCGGCATTGACGAGATCCACTGCGTCAGTGCCGATGCCACTGATCGCGATGACTTGCAGTGCAGGCAGGCGATTCATGATCGAGTTGGACAGACCTTTGGCGCCACCGGTGACCACGCCGCGAATGGTGTGGCCTACCTCGGCCAGAAACGCGTCCTGATCGGCGGCTTCGTACAGACGGTGAACGGCATAAGACGCCTGTAACCGGGCATCGATCAGATCCGGTACAGGTTGGGTAAGGAGGATGTTGATCTTCATGTCGCGTTCCTTGAATTGTATTTATCTGGGCGGGCGACAAGCAGTTGCCTGCGTGTGGTTCCAGAGTAGGAAAACGAACGATGCTGGTCTAACATTGATACTGGATCGATCAATACAAGAATTGAATCATGGAACTCCATCAACTCCGCTGTTTTGTGATGGTTGCCGAAGAGCTGCATTTCGGTCGGGCCGCCAAACGTTTGTTCATGACCCAGCCACCTTTGAGCCGGCAGATCCAGATGCTGGAACGTTCGCTGGGCGTCACTTTGCTTGAGCGCAGTAATCGCAACGTGCAGCTCACTGTCGCCGGGCAGCATTTCCTGCGTGACGCCCGGCACGTCTTGGCGTACACCGAGCAAGCAGGTACAGCGGCGCGGCGTTTGGCGCGGGGCGAAGCAGGGCAGCTGCTTTTGGGGTTTACCGCAGTCAGTGGCTACCACCTGATTCCCGGTTTGCTGGGACATGCTGCGCAACGGCTGCCGGACGTTGGTTTTGAGTTGCACGAAATGGTGTCCGGCGCCCAGACCGACGCCTTGGCGGCGAGCATGATTGACGTCGGTTTCGTACGGCGAGCGGCGCCCCATCTGGGGTTCGACTCGCAGTTGATTTGCAGCGAGCCGCTGCTGGTGGTGATGTCGAACGCGCACCCTTTGGCGCAGCGGGCGACGATTGCGGTGGCCGATCTGGATCAGCAACCCTTCGTGATGTATTCGCCGGATGAGGGGCGCTATTTCTATGACTGCATCGTCGGGCTGTTCGCCATGGCAGGTGTTTCGCCGCGTTACCTGCATTACCTGGGGCAGACCCACTCCATTCTCGGATTGGTGCGGGCGGGCCTGGGTTTGGCGATTGTGCCAGCCGCTGCTCGTGAGCTTTACATGGGGCATTTGCAGTTCCGTCCCCTTGAAGATGCTCAGCCGCGTGCGGAGGTGCACATGGTTTCCAGGAGTGACAACGACAACCCTGCACTGCCACCTTTCCTGCGCATGGCACAGGATTACTTCCGCACAACCGGTTGAGTCAGTCGTTATCTGAAGAGAGCGTGACGTAAACGCTCACGAATACTGCTGAGGTGCAGATGCATGGCCGCCTTGGCAGCGACAGGGTCACCATCGGCAATGCTTTGGTAAATCGCTTGGTGCTCGCGCTGTAAACGCAATCCGTATTCCGTTCGATCCCCACCATTGAGAGCGGCGCTATTCAGGCGCTTGCGGGGTATCAGGTCGATGCCGAGATGGTCGGTGATATCCACGAAGTAACGGTTAGCCGTTGCCATGGCGATCTGTCGGTGAAACGCATGGTCGGCTGCTGCCGCCACATCACGACTGATGGTCGGGTCTGCAAGTATGTTGAGGGCTTCTTGCATGCATGCCAGATCCTGCGGACTTCTACGCTGCGCGGCAAAACCTGCGGCTTCCACCTCGACACTGATACGCAACTCGATGACGGCGATGACGTCTTCAAGGGAGGCATTTGAATTAGGGTGTAAGTCGCAATCCGGTGTGTCGCTGACGAATGAGCCGATGCCGTGTCTGGTAATGATCAGTCCACGGGTTTGCAGTTGCGAAATGGCTTCACGCACAACGGTTCGGCTGACGCCATGCTCAGCCATGACTTGCGCTTCTGGAGGCAGTCTCTGCCCGGGTTCAAATGCACCGCTGATGATTCGCTCGGTCAGTACCTGAGCGAGTATGGACGACAGGTTTCTTGACTGATTCAAACCAGTGGATCGTCGATGAAGGGGATGGCAAGGCTCAATCGTGATGGTGTCCATATCAACCCCAGCTTGTAATGGATCCTGCCGACGGCCCTTGATGCGGCTTGATTCACAGGATGGCGGCGCAAATTTCTGCGCCGCGTATCCGGCTATCAAACCGTGGGTGGCGGCTTAACCGATAGCGGCTTCACTCCACTCGCTGTTGACCAGGCGTTTGAGCTTGAGTGGGTTGCTGTTTTGCAACGCTGGAGGTAAGAGCGCATCGGGATAGTTCTGGAAGCAGACCGGGCGCAGAAAGCGATCAATCGCCAAAGTGCCTACGGACGTGCCGCGCGAATCCGATGTGGCCGGGTACGGCCCGCCGTGAACCATGGCCTCGCAGACTTCCACGCCAGTCGGGTAGCCGTTAACCAATATCCGCCCGACCTTTTGTTCCAGTACCGGCACAAGCCATTGGTACTGTTGGAGGTCGGCAGGTTCGCCAATCAGCGTGGCGGTCAGCTGACCGCGTAACGATTGAAGGGCAAGCTTGAGTTCAGCATCGTCTGCTACTTCGATCACAATCGTGGTCGGGCCAAACACTTCTTCCTGCAACAGCTCGTCACCTTCCAGCAACAGGCTCACATCCGCTTTGAACAGTTGTGGGTGCGCCTGATTGCCGGTCTGAGCAGAACCCGTCAGGTGGGTGATGCCGGCATGGGCATGCAAATGTTCGAGTCCTTTGGAATAGCTGCGCAAGCCTCCAGCGTTCAGCATGGTCTGCGGTGCCTGCACAGCCATTTGGCCTTGCAAGTGCTCAAGGAACTGAGTGTGCTGCGGCGATTTTATGCCGATCACCAGGCCAGGATTGGTGCAGAACTGACCGCATCCCATAACCACGGATGCCGCCAGATCCTTGGCTACGGTCTCGCCTCTGGAGGACAAGGCGACAGGCAGCAGCACTACCGGGTTGATGCTGGACATCTCGGCAAACACGGGGATCGGTTGTGGGCGTTCTGCCGCCATCTTGCACAGCGCATTGCCGCCGCCAAGCGAACCGGTAAAACCGACTGCTTGAATGGCCGGATGCTTGACCAGCCATTCACCCACGCCAGCGCCGAAAATCATATTGAACACGCCCTTGGGCATGCCAGTGCGCTCGGCCGCTCGAAGAATGGCGCAGCCAACTTGGTCGGCCGTTGCCATGTGGCCGCTGTGCGCCTTGAATACGACAGGGCAACCCGCCGCCAGTGCTGCGGCGGTATCGCCCCCCGCAGTCGAAAACGCCAAGGGGAAATTACTGGCGCCAAACACGGCAACCGGGCCTACACCGATACGGTATTGACGCAAATCGCCTCGTGGTAGTGGCTTGCGATCAGGCAAGGGTAAGTCGATGCGTGCGCCGAGATAGTCGCCACGGCGCAGCACGTTGGCGAACAGGCGCATCTGGCCACTGGTGCGTGCCCGTTCTCCCTGAATGCGGCCCGCCGGCAACGCGGTTTCCTGGCAGACGATGGCGACGAAGTCTTCACCCAGTTGATCAATCTCATCAGCGATGGCATCGAGAAACTCGGCCCTGCGTGTCGAGCTCAGTTGACGATATTCGAGGAATGCCGCCTCGGCAGCCAAAGCGGCGCGGTCTACTTCGGCTTCTGTCGCTTGATAAAAATCGTACGGCAGAGGCTGGCCAGTCGTTGCGTCCAGGCTTTTTAGTTGCTGTTCGCCGTCGGCGCTACGTTCGCCAGCGATAAAATTTTCGCCAAGTAGTGTGAACATGTCGGTCTCCATGCGCTTCAGGTTGAGCAATGTCTGCTTGTCTGAAGCCGGTTAAATGATGCGACGCAGGGGAAGGGGCACTGTTGGTGCCCCCTTGTTGCTGAAAGATGAGGCTCTATAGATGAGTTGGCGGTACTTGTGGCACCTGAACGTGTCTCTATGGATCAGCGCACCAGACAAGGTTGCTTGTTGTTGAAGCTCCAGCCAGGAATCAGGAATTGCATCGCGACACTGTCGTCCCGAGCGCCGAGGCCCATGCCTTTGTAGAGTTCGTGCGCCTTGGCCACGGCGTCCATGTCGATGTCTACGCCCAGGCCATGCTTGGTTGGCACCTTGACGTAGCCACCTTCAATTTTCAGCGGTTGCTTGGTCAGGCGCTGACCGTCTTGCCAGATCCAGTGCGTATCGATGGCGGTGATGTCTCCTGGTGCGGCGGCCGCCACTTGGGTGAACATCGCCAACGAGATATCGAAGTGGTTGTTGGAATGAGAACCCCAAGTCAGGCCCCATTCGTGACACATTTGGGCAACCCGGACTGAGCCTTGCATTGTCCAGAAATGCGGATCTGCGAGCGGGATGTCGACCGATTGCAACTGGATGGCATGGCCCATTTCGCGCCAGTCGGTCGCGATCATGTTGGTTGCAGTTTTCAGCCCCGTAGCGCGGCGGAATTCGGCCATGACTTCGCGGCCCGAGTAGCCGTTTTCTGCGCCGCAAGGGTCTTCCGCGTAGGCGAGCACCTGATGCTGATCCCGGCACAAACGGATGGCTTCTTTAAGCGACCAGGCGCCATTCGGGTCAAGGGTGATACGGGCATCGGGAAAGCGTTCAGCCAGCGCCGTCACTGCTTCAATTTCTTCATCGCCACTCAATACACCGCCCTTGAGCTTGAAGTCGTTGAAGCCGTATTTCGCTTTCGCAGCTTCTGCCAGTCGCACGACGGCTTCGGCGGTCATTGCCTTCTCGTGACGCACTCGAAACCATTCGTCTTCAGCATCGGCTTCGTCGCGGTAGGCCAGGTCGGTGGCATTGCGGTCGCCGATGTAGAACAGGTAACCGAGCATCTTCACCGCATCGCGTTGCTGGCCTTCACCCAGCAATGCGGCGACCGGAACCTCAAGGAACTGACCCAGCAGATCGAGCAGGGCGGCTTCCATCGCAGTCACGGCATGAATAGTGATACGCAGGTCAAAGGTTTGCAGGCCACGACCGGCGGAGTCTCTCGATGCAAAGGTTGTCCGCATCTGATTGAGAATGCGTTGGTACTGACCAATGGGCTGACCCATGACCAGGCTACGAGCGTCTTCGAGTGTTTCGCGGATGCGCTCGCCACCGGGGACTTCGCCCACGCCGGTGTTACCGGAGCTGTCTTTGATAATGACGATGTTGCGGGTAAAGAACGGCCCGTGCGCACCGCTCAGGTTCAACAGCATGCTGTCGTGGCCCGCTACAGGTACGACCTGAAAACTGGTGACGACAGGCGACTTGGTGGTGTTGGCAATATGTTCAGCGTTCATGGCAAGTTCCTACAAAAAAGGTCGTTCAGCGATCAATAGGGTCAGTGAGATTTGCTGACGGTCGCAACCCTTGGAGCAACGACCGGTGACGTCAGCGGGGCCGATGGTTTCGGCGAGGTTTTGGCAAAGAACACCAGAATCGCGGCGAGTATCGAAGTACCGGCCAGACCATAGAGGCCACCCTGGATCGACCCTGTTGTTTGTTCCAGGAAGCCGAAGGTCGTTGGTGCCACGAAACCACCCAGGTTGCCGATTGAGTTGATCAGTGCGATGACGGCGGCGGCGATACGAGCATCCAGATAGCCTTGGGGAATTGGCCAGAACAACGAAGACGCGGACTTGAAGCCGATGGCCGCGAAGCAGATGGCGACAAAGGCGAAGATCGGCCCACCAGTGGTGGACAAGAACATGCCAGCCGCCGCGATCAACAGGGCAGTTGCGACCCAGGCTTGCTGGAATTTGAACTTTCCGGACAGCGCAGCGAAGGTGTACATGGCGATGATGGAGATCAGCCAGGGGATCGAGTTGAAAAAACCTACCTGCACATCACTCAGGTCGCCCATCTTCTTGATGATGCTGGGGAGCCAGAAGGTCGCGGCATAAATCGTCAACTGGATGCAAAAGTACAGGGCGCAAAACAGCAGGATCTGGCGGTCTTTAAGCAGTTTGCCAATGGTCGGTTTGACCGTGGTCAGCGCTTCACGCTCGCGCTGTTCCTGATCGATCGCGCCTACCAGTGCATCTTGCTCTTCGCGAGTCATCCACTTGGCGTCATGGGGTTTGGAGTCAAGCCAGAACCAGACAAAGAAGCCCAAAGCGACCGATGCCAGGCCTTCGATGGCAAACATCCATTGCCAACCATGAAAACCGAACCCTTCAATCTGCAACAAGGCACCCGACAGCGGGCCTGAGATCAGCGAAGCCACAGCCGAGCCACTGAGGAAAATGGCAATGGCCTTACCGCGTTCGACGCCTGGCAACCAGCGCGTGAAGTAGTAGATCACGCCAGGGAAGAAGCCAGCTTCGGCGACACCCAGCAGAAAGCGCAAGATGTAGAAATGGGTTTCGTTCTGGATGAAGGCCATCATCGTGGCGACGATGCCCCACGTGAACATGATGCGGGTCAGCCAAATGCGGGCACCGACTTTTTGCAGCAGCATGTTGGACGGTACTTCAAAGAGGGCGTAGCCAATGAAGAAGAGGCCGGCGCCCAGGCCGTAGGCGGCTGCGCCGATACCGAGGTCGTGCTCCATGTGCGTGCGCACGAAACCGATATTGACCCGGTCGATGTAGTTGAGGATGAACATGATCACGAAAAGTGGGAGTACATGCCTCTTCACTTTGCTCACGGCGCGCGCGAGAACCGAATCACCTTCTGGAACGACAGATGCATTGCTTGAATTGTTCACAATTCAAATCTCCCACTGATTATTTTTATGCGGGTTTGAGCGTGACGCCGGCGGCTTGGCCGCCGGTTGTAGCAGTCGAATTACTGGGCGCCGAGTTTCTTGATCAAGACGTCCAGCTCTTCCATTTCGTTGGGCAGCAGGTCGGTCAGTGGTGCTCGTACAGGGCCGGCATCGTGGCCTACCAGCCTGGCGCCGGCCTTGACGATGCTCACGCCATAGCCTTCGCAGCGGTTGCGGATATCCAGGTAAGGCAGGAAAAAATCGTCGATGAGCTTGCCGACGGTTTCATGATCTTCGGCAGCGATTGCGCGGTAGAACTCCATGGCCGTTTTCGGAATGAAGTTGAATACCGCTGAAGAGTAGACCGGTACACCCAGCGCTTTATAGGCAGCGGCATACACTTCGGCGGTTGGCAGGCCACCGAGGTAGGTCAAGCGATCGCCCAGGCGGCGACGGATCGAAACCATGCTTTCAATGTCGCCCACGCCGTCCTTGAAACCGATCAGGTTAGGACAGCGATCAGCCAGTTTCTCCAGGCTGTCGGCGTTCAGTCGGCAGACATTGCGGTTGTAGACCACTACACCGAAGTCCACGGATTTACAGACTTGCTCGACGTGAGCGACCAGGCCTTCCTGGCTTGCTTCGGTCAGGTAGTGAGGGAGCAACAGTACGCCAGCGGCGCCCAGGCGCTCGGCCTCTTGAGCGTATGCAATGGCCTGACGTGTCGGGCCACCGGTGCCGGCGAGAATTGGCACTTCGCCACGGCAGGTATCAACAGCCACTTTGATGATTTCCGAGTATTCGCTGGCTTCGAGCGAAAAGAACTCACCTGTGCCACCGGCTGCAAACAGTGCGCTGGCGCCGTAAGGCGCGAGCCACTCAAGGCGCTTGGCGTAGGTGTCCGCACGGAAGTCACCGGTTGCGTCGAAGTCGGTCAATGGAAAGGACAGGAGGCCTTCAGAGAGGATGGACTTGAGTTCTTGAGAATTCATGTGTTTCGCCTGCATCGCTGGTTTTTATGGGGATGTCTGGTGTGGCTTGTTGATAGACATCATACAAGTGGATTTTTCCGTTCGCAATGCACAGAGTTGTGGTTTGTTTTCATAATGAGAGGGCAGGACAACAGGTTTTGGTTATTTTGCTCAGTGTTTAATGGCTTTTATGCGTATTTTTGAATGAGTTTTGCGAGAGGTGTTGAGCTCGTCCAGTCGAAGTTCGTGCGATTGGCTTGATCTGGCATATGTGTGTTGTCATACAAGTGGCGGGTGTATCATGGCTCCAGTGGAGGGCGTCGGCATTTCGCCAGAGACTCTCTGGCGGGTGTTAAGCTCTTTAAAGCGAAATTCTGTGGACTCAAACCTATGCAAATTGAAAGCGGAACTCCCATCCGTAGACGATCCAATAATCTGGCGCAAGGCGTGGTTGAAGCGCTCACCCAGCGCATTTTGCTCGGGCAATTAAAGCCAGGCGAAAAGCTACCTTCGGAATCCACCATCGTTCTCGAGCATGGCGTGAGCCGCACCGTGGTGCGGGAGGCTATCTCCAAGCTACAGGCTTCGGGTCTGGTAGAAACACGACACGGAATCGGGACGTTCGTGTTGGTGCAACAGCCGCAGACGGGGCTTCGCCTTCATGTAGATACTGTCGCCAGTGTCAGAAACATGCTGGAATTGCGATTGGGTCTGGAGGTGCAGGCCGTTGCGCTGGCCGCTGTTCGCAGATCTGACGAACAGCTCGCTCGCATGCGTCAGGCCTTGAGTGATTACCAGGCTTCGCTGGCTAACAACGACAGTTGCGTCGAAGAGGACAAGCGCTTTCACCAGCTAATTGCCGAGGCTACCGGCAATACGTTTTTCACAGAGATCATGCAGCACTTGGGAAATGCCATGATTCCGCGTACCCAAGTGAAGATGGACGAACGTGGAGGCGCCGATTTTTCGCAATTGGGGCATCTGGCGAATCTGGAACATGAAGCGATTTTCAACGCCATCAAGCGGCAAGATCCCGACGCGGCTCGGGCGGCGATGGTGTTGCATCTAACAAATAGTCGAGATCGGTTTTCGGGAAGCTGAACGGGGTGTCACGCTAGCCTTTACAGATTTTGACTGACCGCTTTTGGCCGAAAGCTGCCTGTTGAAGATAGCCAAACTCACCTGAGTGTCGAGGTCGGATCATCGATGTCGAAGGGATAGAGTTGCGGAAATGACCGAAAAGTTGCGGAAACGATCCACGAAGGGATGACCAGGAAAAGCGAATTGCAGAAACGACAAAGCCCTGAATAATCAGGGCTTTGTCGGTACCAAATATGGCGGAGGCGATGTCCGCTATTTTAGTGTTTTTAGAAGTCCAGCGACGTGTAGTACTTATTATAAAATATCCATAAAAACAGATAGTTATGTTATGTTTTTTCTTTCGACTTCCAACCGTGACCACGGAAAGCCAGGGTCCAAGGTATGGGCTGGAGTATGGGCTGGGATTCATTTAGATTGAGTCATCATCCTTTCAAATAGGAGGTGATTGATGGCATCTCTGACGACGAAAGCGGTAGAGAAAATAGTCAGATCTGGTTTGCCCGGAATGACCAACGATGGTGACGGCCTTTACTTGAAACTGGGCCGTACCGGTAGGGCAAGTTGGATTTTCCGCTACAAGCTTGCTGGCAAGAGCCGAGACATGGGACTGGGCAGGCATCCCGAAGTAAGTCTCTCGGTAGCCCGCGAGAAAGCTGCAGAAGCGAGAAAGCTGAGCAAGTCAGGTGTCGATCCGCTTACCAGTCGAGATGAGGAGATAGAACGGCAACGGCTGGAAAAAGAAGCCGAACATTTAGCTCAGGATGCAGCCAGGGCCAAAGCAACCACTTTCAAAGAGGTTGCTCTCGACTACATTGCTGCCCACAGAGCGGGCTGGAGTAATGCCAAGCATGCTCAGCAGTGGGAGAACACTCTGGCTACTTATGCGTTCAAGGTCATAGGCGATCTTCCGACGCATGCAATAGGCATTGAGCATGTGCTGAAAATCCTCAAGCCGATTTGGACAGTAATACCCGAAACCGCCAGCCGCTTGCGAAACCGTATCGAGTTGGTACTCGATGCAGCAAAGGCCAGAGGGCTGCGTGATGGAGAAAACCCCGCTCGATGGCGCGGACATCTGGACAAACTTCTACCACCTCGCTCAAAAATAGGTGCTGTGAAGCATCACGCAGCGATGTTGTGGACAGAGCTTCCCGCCTTCATGGTGACCCTTGAGAAAGTAGAGCATCTAAGTTTTAAAGCCTTACGCTTTACGATCCTGACTGCCTGCCGAACCAGTGAGGTACTCGAAGCGACATGGGCGGAGATTGACCTGGCTGCAGGGATATGGACCATCCCGGCGTCGCGGATGAAAGCCGAGAAGCAACACCGTGTGCCTCTATCACAGGCGACATTGGATCTGCTCGCAGCGCTTCCTCGCTTTGAGGGCAATAATTACTTGTTCCCAGGCTCCCGTAAAAAACGACCCCTTAGTAATATGGCGATGTTGATGGCATTGCGTCGGATGAAGCGGGAGGATCTCACAACGCATGGATTCCGCTCGACTTTCAGGGATTGGGCGAGTGAGGTCACGCATTATCCTCGAGAGGTCTGCGAGCAGGCGCTTGCACACGCATTAGAGAGCGCGGTAGAGGCAGCCTATCGCCGTGGTGATCTTTTCGAAAAGCGACGGCGGTTGATGGATGATTGGGCGAGATATGCCACGGGCATCATAAGATAAGAAGCAGGTAAGTTTGTCATATCAGATCTATTTCCGCGTCAAATAAGCATGGGGTGCTAGGGGTCGAGTGTTCGAATCACTCCGTCCCGACCATATTTTTCAATGACTTAGCCCGGTTCGGAAACGACCGGGCTTTGTTGTTTCTAGCGTTTGATCATTTTGGTCACCGTTGGGTCACCGTTAGCAAAAAGCTGTGAGTTCACGCCGGATTTGGCCCTTTCTCGCGTTTTGTTTGGCACCAAGGTGGTCGGCATTTCCCTTCCTTGCCCGGCTTTTACACGTGCCAGAAGGCCATCAAGAAGCCCTATTTCCGGGCGATCAGGGCGTTTTTCCTCACCTGCTGCGTAGTGCGAAATCCTGGAAGCACAGTTCCGATTCCCCGCCCTTAATCCGGATCAGAAAAATCTGCTCAAAGCCCCGCCGGCCGTGCCTTTGAAGACAATCGGAAGCGGGTTTTGACCAGATTTCCGATTGTCTGCTTGGGAATCGGAACACGCGGTGGGAAGGCGGGGAGGGCTGTGAGGCTGGCGCTTTGGCTAGAGTCAGTTGCTGACGGCCCCACGGCCCTCTGTAGACCCTTTGATCAAAAGGCCTAGAGCTTGTTTGTGATCAACTCCAACGTGCAAGGTAACGTCCCTCAGCCCCCCAAACTCAACGCCGTTGGGCCCAAACCGCAGTGCCAAACAGACCGCAAATTCACCCGACTTCTGGCTGTTTTGGTGACAAACCATTTTGCAGGTAGTTGGCACCGATTGAGTGCCGCTGAACCCTCGAAAGATCCGTCGGCCGCGGCTTCTAGCGGTCAGCTCGGAATCTCTTGCAAGGTCCTGGTCGGTGCCAAATCCGCTGCTAACTCACAGCTGATTACTTCGGGCTGTATGAGTTGTGCTCCGTACCCGATGATCCTTGCCCGCAGCGTCGAGCTTGCCCGGTTCTCAGTGAAAAAATGGCCTCTCACTGAAGCTGACTTTGCCGAGTAAAAAACCTGCAGCCATTAATCGTTTCCCGGCAGGTCACCCAGGGCGTCGCGGACTTTCTGTGCACGGCATTCCCGTCCACCACTCCTGGTTTTGAGGGCTTGCTGGAGCGCTTTTTGGCTGAGCGCAGCAATATCTTAAAGGGCCGTATCTGAGGCTGCCGCTGCCATTTCGCAAACAGCTGAATGGCGGTGTAGCAGCTTTCCCTTGGTTACCTGTCGCAACAGTGAGATGCTTTTTGCGACAGTCAGAGGGCCTTAGGAGGCGGTGTAGGCGAGACCCCATGCCCGTTGATTGGTTGAGTTGAGATCGTCGCATGGTGAGCGTTGTGGGGGGAGCGATTTTTCTGGTGTTCGGAGAAAGGCCCGAACTGGTGTAGTCAGACAAAGCTTGAAGCGACTGACAAAGTAAGGCTTTCTCGAAGCTCGTTAAATTGAGTAGGCTCGATGTAGTTGCACGCCCATCCATCGTCAGTGCATGCAATGGCTGAGGCTATGGGCGCTTAAAGTAATGCGCCCGGTGCAAACTTTTAATTACTCCTTTTCATCCACGGCTACACTGAACCCGAGGTCTTTTATTATTAGCACGCTTGGAGTTACACATTCAGTGGCGTTAATAAATAGCTTGCCAGTGATGAAATTTTGGGTGTACTCCACCTTCCATGTGAAGAGCTGCTTTGCTTCGGTGTTTTCACCCCGCGACGTAGCGAAGAACAAAGTTTCGAAGTCGACGTCGTCCTCATCATAGGCTTGTTGACTTGTCTGGACAGTATCACCTTGCTTCAAGGTGTCGGAGTCAACCCGAAATTCCTCATTTTTAAGGCTAATCACAGCCTCACCCATACCTTTGATGTAAAACGCCATCGGATTGCACTCCTTGATTAGAGTGGAATTGTAAGGGCGAATCAGTGGGCCAAGCCAGCATTTCGAAAACCGGTGCTCAAGCCGGTTGCCATGCTTCTCTACCGGCCGTTATTCCTGAAGAAGAGGAACTGTGTCCTCATCACCTCAAACCCAATCCTGCTGTGCCTCCCAATAAAGGTCGACGGTGCCGATGTCAGCTTTGGGGTGTTGCTCCCTTTGTAGCTCCGAGGGGGCAACGCAACCGAGGCGCAGGATCGCCAAGAGCCTGGCGCGGATACTCGTTGACTGCTGTGAACAGCACTTCCTCTTCGAGGCGCAGCTTCATTTCCGCATCTGGCTGCGTCCCCTGCGCTTCGTGGTACCACCGCAACGCTTCCAACACGCGAGTCATCAACGGTTCGCCTGCATGCGTTCATTTTGTCGGTCAGTCTCAGAGCTCCCTGTCCACCATCGTTATCCATCGACGCACCGTCATCGATCACTAGTCAGCGCAGCATAGGCAGTCTCGCGTGTTGATCATCCTCCTGTGTTCACTGCACTTGAGGTTTGCTGTAGCACTTTATCCGAGCATAAAGGCTATGAGTCGAGACGCCCAAGCGTGCCGCCCCGTCTGCCACCAGTTGCTTCTCGGTCACCTGATTGACCGGTTGGATTTTGAATTGTTCGGAATAACGCGGGTTGCTCATGGCTCCTCCTAATGGATTTCATTATGAGGCTTGTAGGTGTCTGCGGAACCAGTGGCTATTCAGATTCCGCATTGCAGATGGCCTTCGAGGAAGGTCAAACAGCCCGCCTCAAAGGCGCAAGCGGGCTAATAGATGGACTTGTTTTAATCCACGCCCATTGCCTTAAAACAGCCTCTACTGGTTCGCCACAAAGCTGGTCTGAAACTTGGTGAGCAGTTCGGCTGGGATGCTGGGGATGCCCTCGGCACTGCTAATTGGAAGCGCAACGCGCTTTCCTCCCGCGTCGAAAGCCACTTGCAGACACTCGGCGATACTTTCAACTGGCGTGATGCTGCCGCCCAGGTTCATATCTGCCGAGCACGACCATTTGACATTGTGCAGGCCTGCCCATTAGGCCGGAAGGGGAAGTGTTAGCCGAAGGCAAGGGTGTCGCGGGCGACTGCGAATCTGAAGGAAGCACCTAGGCAAAATGCTGGCCTGACGAACAGGAAGCGGATCAGGCGGCGTAGCAGGGTAAGGTGGCCATGATTACCAAAGCCCAATACTTGCACGGAACACTACGACGTAAATCCGACAGGCCTTAAGCAGCGGTCGCAGTACCTCTGGGCGGATCGAGCGGTCTGGCGCATGCAGTACTTCAGTATGGGCATAGGCCAGAGCCAGCCCGTCGATGTGCGGCGCGCGTTCGTGATTCTGGTTGAGCAGGTGAAAATAGGCGCTGGCACTGGTCATCGATGAGCATTGGCTTGAACGCTTTGCTCGGCACATAGCCCGTCAGTGAATTGCTATATGTAAGGTTTTTAGGCGCATGTTCAATAATGTAGCGGTTGATGTCCTTCGACGCCTGCTGGCGACTGATGCCAAAGCTCTGCATCAGATGCCCTGTGGTCAGGCGGCCCTCCCACCAGGCAATGGTCTCGATCAGGCGATAGAGTAATGCCAGATCCCCGTGGACGTGCTCAATCGGCTGCTCGCGTTTCATGACGCCTCCATCTGTGCGGAAACTTTACCTGTATATGTCTACATGTAGATCTGTAGTCAAAGGCTACATATTCTTCGATTGCGGTTCACGATTGACCGGGCGTGTTAGGGGGCAAATGAGATGGAAGGCATGGGGTCGGTATGGGTGATTTTGGTAGGGGCAGGCTTGGTCATCACAGGCGTTACTGTTTCAAGCATTGCACCTACAAACTATCCCGGATGCTCATGCGCAACGGGCCGACGCCTTAGCTCGCCAGCAAGTAGCCAACAAAAAACTGGCGCAGGAATATCGGGAGGAGTACTCAGCGCTACGAGTGGGACGTGCGCGTGTCTAGCAGTTGCAGCGCAAATTGCTGCTGACCAAGTTTTGCTCACCGATTACCTGACGGGCGTGGGAGTGAGTTTTTGGATGAGTGAGAGGAGGCAATGATGCGATCAATACAACGTTTAGACCAAGGCAAGGAACTGCCCTGCGGGTGTGTAGCTTGATTTTGACTTCGCAGGTCACGCCGGCATGCGTCAGCATTCAGGTCCAGGATAGTGACCTGAACAACGACGGTCAGTGGGACTGTTATAAACGGCATCTGAATGCGATTTGGGTAACGTCCGTCAATGGGACCACGACAACGGCGGCACAGATCGTGAACTCGAAAATTCAGGTAGCTGGGATCCAGGGCGCGGGATACTGGTCGCTATCAAGTCAAGGATGGCTGGTGGGATGAATAGGGTGACTAGCCGTACGAAAAATTACCGTTCACCCGTCTGGTTTACTTTACCCCTGTAGGTGACATGAGTAATGTGACGTTAGCTCATGCAAGACAGGTCACAGTTCTCCACGGATGACCCTCCAAAAGCGTTTCGAAGCATTCGAGACGCCTGATCTGGATCATCTGCGTTCGCTGCTGACTGTCCGTGCCCGAAGTGGTTGTGGTTTTGTTGCACCCGAATATCGCTATATGACGAACATTTAGGGAATGGAATGAGTGGATTGATGGTTGGCGATCTCGTGTGTTCCAGTAACTTTTCCGGTATAGGAAAATTACTGAGCGTGGATCGCAAGAGCAATGAGGGGGTGGTGGGATTTTTTGAGTCGCCCATTAGTTCTGAGTGTCGACTGAAAGCCGTAGATGTTGCTTTGCTTGAGAGTGCGCAGTTGTACGAAGAGTCGATTGTGTATTGTCAGGATCGTGCAAGCGGTATTTGGAGGAGGGGTAGGTACGCTGGTCCTCGCCCTGGTAACAGGCATCTAGTGATATTTCGGGCGGATGGAGATCAGCAAGAGGTCGACATTGATCAACTTAATTGCCTGAATATAGGGCCGGGAGAACTGCTGGACCCGGCGGCGTTTTTGGCTGCACGGTCAAATGACGCACCCTACTTTTGCTCCTTACGGCATGATTTTCTGAGCGCTTATATCGAGCAGCGCGCAGCCTGTCGTTCAATTTCATCAATTCCCAGCAGTAGTGTTGAGTTGGAACCGCATCAGATTGCGGTAGTGCGTCGGGTTTTACGGGATCCAATACCTAAATACCTCTTGGCAGATGAAGTAGGCCTCGGCAAAACAATTGAGGCGGGCATGATCATTCGTGAGCATGTGCTAGAGAAAAAACACGACTCAAGAGTGCTTATCACGGTGCCTGCGGCACTTATCGAGCAATGGCGAGATGAGTTGTCCGGACGCTTTCATCTTAGTGAACTGTTGGCAAGTCAGCTAGAGCCACAACGATTGATTCGAATCTGTTCGCATGAACACGTAAATAGTGTCCTCAAGGGGTGGTTACCTACCTTATTGGTGGTCGATGAGGCTCACCAAATTGCACCTTGGGCATGGGATCAACAGTCTGCTGTGCGTGAGCGCTTTCGAACCTTGGCCGAAGGCTGTCAGGCGGCCTCGGTTGTACTGCTTCTTTCTGGTACTCCCCTAAACGGTAATGAAAAAAATTTTTTGGCAATGCTGCACTGCCTTAGTCCTGAGGCCTATGAACTGTCAGAGGAGGGTGTGTCTCGCTTTACTACCCAGATCGCTGAGCGAGAATTAGTCGGTGGTTGGTACAGCGCTCTAACGCCAAGCAACTCCAACGCAGCTTTGGAGCAGATACTTCAAAATCTGGTGAGCAAATTCCCTGATGATCAGTCTTTACATTCTTTAGTAAATGAGACCCTTCCGCTAGTAGATTTTTTTGCTGAGCAAAGTGGTGATCTGCGAATGCAGGCAGTCCAAACCGTAAGGCGTTATATCGGCGAACACTACCGACTGCACCAGCGTATGTTGCGTAACCGGCGCGAGACGCAGCAATTGGCATGGCTGTTTCCTGGTCTCGCTGGCTTGAAACGCAGGTATTGGCCATTGACGGAGCAAATGCCGTCTTTGGATTTGTTGCTGGAGGAGTATCGCAGTCAAGCAAGTCGCGACCCTGATGATTTCCAAGCGATGAGCGCAGAGGTGTACTTACAATGGGTAGATGATCTATTGGTCAGCCCTTTGCTAGTCGGGCGGCGCGCTAATCAGGCCATTCAACGTCTGTCTGGTTCACTGAAGCAGGCTGAACAGGAGTTGCTTGATGATATATCTCAGCAGGCCATTCACGAACAGATAGCAAAAGATAATTGCTTGGTTGAAAACCTGCGCAATTGGCTTGCTGAACATAAAAACGGTAAGGCAGTGGTGTTCTGTAGTGTTGATGAGGTGGCACAACATATATTCACGTTGCTGGCTTGCGAGTTGGATGTGGCGATTGAACGTTATATCCCCGGGCGAGAGTTACGATTCATCCGCCCCGTGAGTTCTATCAGGGTATTGGTGTGTGACCAGCGTGGTGAGGACGGCCTTAACTTGCATGGTGGTCAGCGAGTTGCTGTGCATTACAGTTTGCCGCGCTCCTTCAGCCGTATTGAGCAACGACTTGGTCGACTTAATCGTTACAGCGCCAACCTGGTGGGGGTGCGACCAGTAGAAAGTTTGGCACTACTTCCTGCGCATGACGGATTAATCCGCCGCTGGATTGATGTTCTAGATCTGTCAGTAGGCTTGTTCAACAACACGGTAGCCAGCCTGCAATATGTGCTGGAGGAGCATCTTGAGAGCACCTGGAAAACAGTAGCCTTGTCGGGTGATGAGGCGCTGCTCTGGAGCGCTGCAGGTTTGGGTGGCGATGATGGTTTGCTTGTGCGCGAGCGACGTCGCGTGAAGGTACAGGAAGAATTGCTGGCGCTAGATGATGAGGTTAGCGAAGCTAAGGACTTCGCCGAACAAATCGCCGACGCCGACGACTCAGCTGAAGAGCAAGCCAAGCGGATGTGCGCATGGATGACTAAGGGGCTGTCCTTCAATTTTGAGGGTGATTTGCAAAGTCCATTTAGACTCCGGTTCGCGGTAGAGGGATCACGTGAAGGTAGCAAGACGTTAGTGGATGTCCAAACCTTTGTTGCTACCTGCCTAACCGGTATCGATCCCGAAAGTGGTAATCCCCCGGCAACCGCACCAATGAGTGTTTCTAGAGCCCAGGTTGCTGGTCAGTCCGGTGTGTATCCATTTCGCTATGGTCAGCCGTTTGTAGACTCAATTTATAATCTGATCACGGTTGATTCGCGCGGAGCAACCAGTGCCTTTATGCGCGTGCTAAAAAAGAGCGACCTCAGAGAACCAAAAATATTCTTCCGTCTCACCTGGTTGGTGACCGCTACTAAGTTAGGTTCTGGGCGTCTGGAACAACTCAGAGGCGATGAGTTGATGTTGCCTTCCGTGCTGAGCCATTGGCTGGCTGAGGATGGCAGCTTGGTGGTTTCTGAGAACACGTTGAAGTCAATGGAATGGCCTTACAATAAGCCTAATCCCGCCTTTCAAGATATCAATCTGCGTAATAACGTTTGGCCTGATTTGGAGTCTTTTCTACCAGCAGTCGAGTGGAAGCAAATGGTTTTGACGATCGCATCAAAGAGTCGAGAGCAGGCTCTAACTGACTCCCCCCAGATTCAGCTTTTGTCGTCTGCTCCACAACTTCATCTGCTATCCATGCATGCGGTAGTTGTGTGCACCGAAAAGATGCTAAGGGAGGCTTGATGCAAGCGCAGTGGAATGCTCTAAAAACTGCATTATCGACACCCAATCTCGTTAGCGAAGTCGGGGCCCTGACTGAGTCTTTTTTTATTCGGTTACTAACGGTTTTTCGTGATCCAAAATCAGGTTCGGCAGACCGCGCATCCGTGTGTCGGGATGCCTTGGGTTGTGCACTGGCGAATAGAATTAGCGATCCTGTATTGCTGCTACCTGAAGGTTCAGTGGATGCCAGGTATCTTTCGCGTACGGGGCTTGCCCGGAATGTCATGACTGGTTACGTGCGCATGGAGGATGTTCTGAATGAAGAGGCGCTTGCTGTCTATGGGCATCACGCTCGTCGTCATCTAAAGCCCGTGCCAATGGATGTGTCTCTGCGACAGAGGCTTAAAAATGAGAGTTTTACTTCATACCAAGGGCTTGGGCAGCAAGCCGCCATACGCACCGTTTTAACGTCCCCTGCGGACAGCACGTTGATCATCAATCTGCCAACCGGTAGTGGAAAGACCCTGGTTATTCATGCGTTAAGCCTATTCGCAGGCAAGAAAAAGTTGGTGTTAGTAATTGTGCCAACGGTGGGGTTGGCGCTGGAACAAGCAAGCCGTGCTGCTGAAGTGCTTGACCGTGCTGGATGTTGCCATGGTGGCAGTTATGCTTTGTATAGCGGCCAGTCTGAAACTGAGACTCAGCAAGTTCTTGAGCGGTTGAAAGAAGGTAGTCAGCGTATTTTGTTTTGTTCACCAGAATCAGCGATCGGAAAGTTACGCCCGGCGCTTTTCCGGCTAGCAGAACAAGGGCAGTTGGAGGCTTTAATTGTTGATGAAGCACATATTATCGATCAATGGGGATCTGAGTTTCGCCCGGAATTTCAATTGTTGGCACCGTTGTTTCGCTCGCTCAAGGAGCATTCGAAGAAAAGCATAAGAACTGTGCTGATGTCAGCAACATTCAGCGAGTCGACACTGCAATTGTTGAAGGATTCGTTTCTTCGTGAAGGAGCGCAGGCCATTGAAGTTCACGGCAGTTTTTTACGCCCAGAACTGAATTTTAATCTGCTTAAAACTGTTGATTCTGAGGCACATCAAGTCGCGGTTTTGGAAGCTATTTTGCGTCTACCTCGACCGTTGATTTTGTACACAACTAAGCAAAAAGAGGCTGAGTCTTGGAGGGATTTGCTACTCGCCCAGGGGTTTGTCAGAGTCGGTTTGTTCCATGGTGGAACCCCTGCGAATCAACGTGACGACCTGATCCGACAGTGGGGTGATGACGAACTGGATATCATGGTTGCGACTTCTGCTTTCGGTGTGGGTATGGACAAATCCGGTGTACGTTCGGTGTTGCATGCATCAGTGCCCGAAAGCTTGGATCGGTTTTATCAGGAGGCAGGTCGGGGGGGGCGTGATGGTAACGCATGCTGGTCTTGGATGATTTATCACCCTGGTCAGTTGCACCTAGCGAAAGGCCTATCGCAGGAAAAATTAATTTCTGCAGGCCTAGGCTTAGAGCGCTGGAAGACGCTATTGCAAACCAAAAAAATTAGCGGCGATTTGTTAACGGTTTCACGTTCAGCTCTACGTCGTGGCGTGCACCGGCATAGCGAGAGCAACGAAAAATGGAATTTGCAAACCTTACAATTGATGCAACGGGCAGGGTTGATTCGTCTATTTTTTGTGCCGCCCGAACCGCCGCGATTCGAAGGCGATTTATTGCCTGAGGATGAGCAACTCCAGACAGAGTATTTTGAGGAGTATTACGATCGGCTCGGCGTACAGATCCTGATTAGCACCCACCTGACAATTGAAGCCTGGCAGCAAGTAGAGCAAAGGCGCGATCAGGAAAAACAAGCAAGAGCCGCGGGTTTTGCTCGTTTAATCGGATGGTTAAAGGATCCGAAGCAACGATTGTGTTTGCTGTTGGGGGATTTCTATCGGCCTAGCGGAGTTGTACCTGAATACAGTTGTGGTGGTTGTCCAGGTTGCCGTGATCTAGGGCGCACGGCTTTCAAACCGACTCTTGGAGCATCTTTCGAATTACGTGGAGTTGAACTACCCCAAGTGCCTTGTTGGATGCCCTCTTCACAGTTGTTGCGTGTTCGCTACAAACCTGAGTTGTACCCCAGAGTTACGGTAAAGGCAATGCTACATGAGTGGCGTTATTGGTTGCAGAGTTTGCTGCGTGCTAGGCAGGTTCAAGCTGTGCGCGCTAGCCAAGCAGTACTAGATGAGATGTTCCAAAACGAGGCACTAAAAGCCTTACCGTTCTGGTGCTCACTAGAACCAAAAGATAGTGCTGGAAGTTGGCTTGAATTGGTGCTGCTAATGCCTGGAGACACTCATTTGCCTGTGCCGGAATTCGACGCGCCTCCCCGAGTGATAGTCGCTTCGGAGGGAGTGCCGGATCCGCTTATGCCAAATCGCAATTGGTGGGAGACCCGTCCGGGCAGTAGGGAATTGGAAAGTTTTGTAAGGGAGTTTCAGTAATGTCGATGGTAAATAATGCGCATGCCGGTAGCAGTTTGAGTTTGCTGAGCCTAATTGATAGGGTGCTCCTGCGGAAAGGTAAGCCTATATCGCGTGCTGAGATTTTTGAGCTTTTAAGACCTGATTATTTACCAAAATCAGACGGTGCTAGATGGCGCTTTGAGGGGAATTTAGACTTTTGGATAAAGGAAGGTTTGTGGCTGCAAGATGAAAGTGGAATGATTTCGGTCTCTGAAGGATCTACGGAGAAAAATCTACCACATAGAGTTTTAGCGTTAATAATCGCTAATGCAAAGGAAACTACTGATCAATCCATTCTGGATGATACGCGGGTAGAGCCTTTCCTTAGGGCGATGACCTGTCTTTTGGCGCAGCAAACTTATACATTTATGGGGGGTAGTCCAGTAGAGCCCGGTAAGAACGGTAACGCGCAAGAAGCTGTCAATAAATGGTTGCCAGGTGATCGAGGCCTTAACTTAACTAACGAGTTAACTACTTTTTTACAGTTTGGAGAGTTTTTAGGGTTTCTTGAACCCTTTGGCGCTGGCTATATCGTCGATCCGACTCGATCGATCGAGCCTTATTTGGAAATTTTGTTTGCTGAAGAAGTAAAGTTATCGCTAAAAGTACTCATTGAAAAGTTGTCCGAGCAAATCCCCCTGTTAGACGGCGGGCGTTTTCGTGTTCTGCTCGAACCACTAATGCAGGAATTGGGCTGGTACCCTCGGGAGATCAATCAGGTCAGTCCGGCACTAAGCCATGCGCTGGTTCGACTAGAAAGTGCCTTTCGCTTGCGCTTTGATAAAGCTTCCGATGACAAAGACAGTATGCAGTTACAATTGCCGAATAATAAAATTAGTTATGTAAGTGAGGTTTTTTATGTTTCGGAGGTGAAATCATGAGTTTGATTAATTACTGGCCCCGGCCTGAATATATCAACGAGTGCATACGTACCGAGGCAGAAGAACTTGCAGAGCATGTCCTGTTGGCAGTTCATGAACCCATGCAACTGCTGCGTGTAGGGGCAGGCGAAGACCGGTTGTGCAATGAAGAAGATTTGCTTGAACACTTTCTCTCTGTAGAACGGCCGATTCCCATAATCGGAAAGTCCGGAGTTGGTAAATCTCACCTTATCCGTTGGTTGGACGCCAAATTAAAACTGCACGCTGATTACGCTAAATGGCACGTAGTGAGGATACCGAAAAACTCCAGCTTACGTCAGGCGCTGGAAATATTATTAGACGGGCTTGAAGGCGATGATTTTGACGAAGCGCGTAAGCGGATTCACTCCGTAGGTGAACAGTTGAAAACTGAGGAGGTTGCGGATTTATTATTGACATTTATGTCGCAACAACTCCAACGTATGTACCAAAGCGCTTCTCTAACAATGGACGAACTTCGTGAGCGTCCAGAACTTCGTGCTAAGTTGACTGGTTTTCAGAAAGAACGTTTGCGAGATATTCAAAAATATACGCTTCCAGGTCAGGGGCTTTCTGAGCTAATCACTGATCCTAACTTTAAGAAAAACTTGCTAAGTCCCAAGCATTGCATATACCAATCTGCGAGTCGGTTGACGCAGGGTGCAAGTGATGATGAGTTGGGCGATAACGATTACGAAATTAAGGCTAAGGATCTTGATTTTAGCTTTAATTTAGATGACTTATCGCTCAGCGCGCGTCAGTGTGTTAGCAAGACTCGACTGACCACTGAGTTAGATGCTAGAGAAGGTGCGGCGCGGGTGTTGAACGAAGTGCTTGGAGAGTCAACCCGTACGGTTTTCCGGCATTTGTTTCAGTTCAATGGCGGCAGTTTTCAAGATCTATTTAAGAGTATTCGCCGCTCGTTAAAAGTGGAAAGTCGTACTCTGGTAGTTTTAGTCGAAGATATGGCGGCTATTTCCGCCATCGAAGATGTACTGATTGACAGTTTGTTGGAAGAGTCTGTGCGCGAAGGCGAGCAGGAGTTATGCACTCTGCGCTCGGCTATTGCTGTGACTGACGGTTATCAAGGCTATTTGCGTCGCCAGGATACGATTAAAACTCGCGCACAATATGAGTGGAATATTCGTGACTATGGCCTGGATCGCGTGCAAACCTTAGAGCGAATTATCGATTTTTGTGGTCGCTATTTAAATGCCGCCAGATATGGCAGTGCGGCGTTGAAAAACTCATGGTTGTCTCGAGGTGGAGGTGTTTGGCCGCAGACTTGGTCTGATCCCAATGGTGGAGAAGAAATTAAGGCATTTGGTTATTCGCCCTCTGGCGCCCCTTTATTTCCTTTTAATCGAAATGCTATTACGGCTCTTGCAGATAACTTTTGTCGTAAGGGCGATGAAGAGCTTAAATTTAATCCGCGACAAATACTGAATGAAGTTTTATTGCGCACACTCCGTGATTATAGAAAAACGTTCGAGGTTCACGAGTTTCCACCAGCAGGTTTTGCAGGAATAAGTGTTTGGTCAGGATTGCAGGGGGTTTTGCAGAGGCTTGAAAATCCGGAGCGGAGCAAAACTGTAGCGGCAATCTGGGGTTATGGTGGTCGTAAAATAGAGGATATTCAAGGTAACCTGGATAGAGGAGTTGCCATTGCCTTTGGTTTAGGCGGCCTAGCAGCGATGCTTAAGGATGGGGTGGTCGTCACACCGGAAGCACGCGTAATTACAGTGGAAACAAAAACTCCAACTTCTGAAGGAGATATTGAGGCAGCAACTGATTCTCGTCAGGATAAATTGCAGAAGTTGGAAGAAGCGGTAACCTTATGGTTTCAACGTAAAATCGAACTCGGGCAAGAAGAGAGTCGAACTTTGCGAGCGGGTCTTCTTTATATGTATGAGCAGTATGTGCACGCAGATTGGTTCGGTCTTGGTGAAAAGCCTTCGCTGAAGAGCGGTGTTTTTGTAAATATAGAGCTTCCTTATGCTGTCGGTAATCGTACCGTAAATAAAGTGTGTTTTTGCTTAGAGAAGGACTTCAAAAATACACAGAGGACCGCTTTTTTACAAGGCATAGCCCTCGCACTACTTCGTTATGAGTATTTTAATCCAAAATTTATTGGTGATGTTGGCTGGGGTTATGTCGGTGGTTTTGAAGACTATCTAATATATCAAAACTTTGCTGCGGATTGGGTACCTGATGCTCTGAGGGCGTTAGCTGCGCAGTCTCGGGAGAGTTTGTCAGATTCGCTCGGTAAGCAGGTTAAGTCTGCGATGATACTTGGTTTGATGGTTGGTGCTAGTAATGACCGACAACGCTTAAATGAATTGCTCCGGTCCGCTGAGAATATACGTGAATTTGAAATAGCCGCAGTTGTTCCAGAGTTAAAACAAGCGCGTGAATTAGTGCTTCAAGGTTGGGATGCTGAGCGTGATGCTTGGTTGAAATTGGTTTCTGTAAATGAACACGGGATGGATGGCGATATTGCCGCTAAAGGACTTAGAGGGGTAAAGGTCAATCCTGATCCGGCAGTGGTGCGTTTGGCCAACATCGTAACTAATGCGTTGCAACCTGCAATAAAAGTGATTACCGTTCTAGACGGTTGTTCTCTGCAGGATGAATTTTTTACTTTGCTGAAAAATATGGCTGATTTAGTACGAGATATTAGTGTGGGTGGACTGCATTATCCAACGCAACCTAACTTTCCAAGTGCAAAAAAAATGGAGAGTTCTTTGCTTGCATTGAAGTCTGAGAGCGAAAATTGGTCGCTGATCAAACGCCTTTCGGCCCTGGACGGTGAAACTGATGTGGTTAAGCGTTTGCAACAGTTTAATCTCATCGATGGTCCCCGCTTAGAGGTGTTGATAAAGGTGCTGATGGATTGGGATGGCTTTTACCAATACGTGAAGCCGCGCTTAGAGTCGGAAAATAAGCGCTGGGGGGGAGATATTTTGAAACAATCTCAAAATAGTGTGACCCGTCTACTTGATGAACTGGCCATAACGGTGGATGACCTGCTGGAGGCTAACAATGAGTCCGCTTGAACAGCAGATCCAAACTCTTCGAAGTGAGCAACTACTAAGTCAGTCTGCGGGGCAAGCTCGCGAGGCTATTAAGGACTGTGAACATATCTATGAACGCTTCCAAGCTATCGTCAAGAGTCTAAAGGCTATGGAGGCCAGTGCAGATGTGCTCAAGGCACTACCGGAAGATGCGCCTGAGTCGATGCAGTTGAGTTCTGAAATACAGCAGCAGTGCAGTAAAGCAATTGTAAGTCTGAAGACCTTTACTGGTATTTGGCAGCAGAAAAAATCCGCAGTCCTCCAAGATGACGCGCTTGATAATGCACACGTGGTGCTTCGGGACCTGGCCACTCAGTTAGAGGCGAAAGTGGAATCATGTTGGAGGTCCTGGACTGCGCAATTGGACAATTCTTGCCGAGTCGAACAGGTAATGCTAGATACCCAGCGTGGTATTCCAGGTGTTGATCAGTTCTATACGGAGTATGTCGCTCTACGTAAACAGTTTATGGCTGAAACCAAACAATTGCCGGAAAATGTCTGGGCAATACAAGGGTTAGAGAAGTTGGCTGCGAGCATGCAGCAAGTGCGTGATCAAATGGTGTTCGACTTGCCAGCAGATGTTAGTCGTTTCTTTAAGCAACTTAATCACCCTGGCAGTCAAGGTAAGGCACCGTTGTCGATGATGACTTTGACGGCTTTTCAATGGCTACAAGAAAATGATCAACTTGGGCAGTACACCGTTAGTCGGAAAATTACTTGATGACCATTGTATTGGCGCATTTGCATGCTTGTTTAGATAAGTTAGAAGAGCAAGAAACAAACTTGCTGGTTTGGGGGGACACTGGTGGTTTTTTTAGTGCAGATGAGGTGATTACAATCTTGGAAGGTGTGCTTCCCGATCATGATCCTTACGATGTACTGATGGAGCTAACCAGGCATGCAATGCTCATAGAGGCGCCGCACCCTGAGGGGCTGACAAATGTGTATCGCACACGGATGGGCGAGTCGGCGTACCTGTACCGTAATTTGCGTCAATGGTTCTTAGGCCAATCGCTTGATCGGTCTCGTACACTCGTATCAGACTTTCGCTTTATTCGGCGCCCACGCAGTTACCCTATGCGTGATCAGTTTATAGGAAAGTTACTGCCTCAGTGGTTACAAATACCGAAACTTATTAATGCTCTACAGTTGAAAGCAGTAATTGAATTATTGCTTGACCCGAACAGTAACCTGCATTTGGCTGGTTTTCAGGCGCGAGCAACTGCGCGAATCTTACAGGCCTACAGCGAGCAGCGCGGCGGTAGTAGCCAAGCCTCAGGCACCATTGTCTGTGCGGGAACGGGCAGCGGTAAAACGCTATCGTTTTATCTGCCAGGACTCGCTTCACTAGCGGCGGATCTATTAAATGATCCCACGCCGCGAGTACGAATTCTTGCAATCTACCCGCGTAACGAACTGCTCAAAGATCAGTTCATGGAAGCTTGGGGGCAGTGCCGAAAACTCGATGGACTGATGCAGTCAGGAGTGGGTCGAAAAATTCGCATTGGTGCTCTGTATGGTGATACACCTTACAATTGGGGTATGGCCGGGAAGGATTATAAAACGGGGAAACAAAAACCAGAGTTTGACCTACTGCGCTGCACTCGCGGCAGTTGTACAGGTCAGATGGAGTGGCATGCTAATCTTAAAGAGGTTAAGTGCAGTCGCTGCGGACACCGTGTTACGGATGATGAGGTGGCGCTGACCCGTAGTTGTCAGACAGACTTACCTCCGGATATTCTGTTTACCACCACCGAGATGCTCAATCGTAGACTTGGTGACTTCAGTTGTAACCACCTATTTGGTGTGGGCCAGCAGGCAGGTCCGATGTTGGTGCTACTCGATGAAGTGCACACATACGGTGGCAGCAGCGGAGCTCAAGTTGCTTACTTGCTTAGGCGCTGGATGAAGCGCGCTCAATGCCGCCCGCACTTTGTAGGGCTGTCTGCAACCCTAACAGATGCTGAACGTTTTTTTGCCGATTTGGTTGGCGCACGCCAAGAGCATGTTGAATTGGTCGAAGCGCTGCCTGATGAAATGATTGATGAGGGTGCGGAGTACCTAATGGTGCTTCGCGGCGATCCAGTTTCCCAGACTGCGTTGCTGTCGACCACCATTCAAGCCTGCATGCTAACTAGGCGTATTCTGGATGTCCGCAAGAGCCGCTCTCAGGGTACCTGGGGTAGTAAAACCTTTGTCTTTACCGACGATTTGGATGCCAATAACCGTCTTTATCATCAATTAGCAGATGCAGAAGGTTGGCGTACTAGTAAATGGGGGCTTAAGCCTCATCACCCCTCACTTGCTAGTCTGCGTGGTCCAAGGGACGGGCAGGATGATGGCGGGCAAGATGCAGTCAATCCGCTCGAGCGTATTCGTCTGGGACAAGACTGGCGAGCGGGTACAGATATAGGCCATTCGCTGGATGAGGATGATCGTGCGGTAATCGGACGCACCTCAAGCCAGGACGCCGGGGTGGATGCTGACGCGGAGATTGTGGTTGCCACGGCGTCTCTTGAGGTGGGCTTCAATGATCCGGCAGTGGGGGCTGTGCTGCAACACAAGGCGCCGCGTGATGTTGCATCCTACTTGCAGCGCAAGGGCCGTGCCGGTCGCTCGCGCACCATGCGTCCGTGGATGCTTGTAGTTCTCTCCGAGTTCGGTCGTGATCGAGTCGCATTTCAACGCTATGAAGAATTGCTTAGCCCCGAAATTAAGCGGCAAGGTCTGCCACTGCACAACAGCCATATTCAAAAAATGCAGGCAACTATGGCGCTGCTTGACTGGCTCAGTGCGCAGTTAGGTAGTGGTGCCGTGTGGACGATTCTACGCAAACCGCAAATTAATAAGAGCAACTGCAAGAAACTACTGATCTTAGTCGAGCAGTTGTTACGACCAGGTAGTCAGCAAGAGCAGTTCATAACCTACTTGAAAGATGCCCTGCAGGTCGATGACGATACGCTGAAGCGCATTCTCTGGGCGCCGCCGCGTTCGGTAATGCTTGAAGTGTTGCCTACGCTGCAGCGCAAACTGGTGACAGACTGGAGTGCTAGCGGCCAACCCTGGGCAGATGTGGCAAAAGGAAGTTCACCGCTCTCGGAGTTTATTCCTGAGGCGCTATTTGCCGAACTTAGTTTGCCGAGTGTGTTTGTTGCTTTGGTGCGGGGGGCGGAGGAGCGTATCGAATGGGCGGATTTACCAATTTTTCAAGCCCTGCGTGAGTTTGCCCCAGGGCGAATTTCTAAGCGATATGCCATTGACAGTAACCTCGATTCAGACTGGTTAATGCCTGCAGATTTTTTACCTGAACCGGATACCATTCAGCAGCGCGGGTTTGATGTCTGTGAGGCTTTTGGCGAGCAGTTACGTGATGAAGGCTTGGTTGCTGGTGATGCGGATAAAACTGTGACGGTACTGCGCCCTAACTCCATTTATACCAGGCGTCTAGAACCAAAGTTAGGCCTATCTGAGAAAAGCAACGCGCGACTGATTTGGCAGTCCGAATTTCGCGCTCCAGCACTAACTGAGGTGCACAAACCCCCAGTTGGCAGTTGGGGCCAGAATTTGGTCGATGTGACTTTCTGCTTGCATCAGCAAATGACACCTCTGGAGGTGCTGCGTTTTAGTACTGCCGCAAATGCCACTTTGCGGTTTAGTAAGGGAGCCACTACCAAAATTCGATTTGACTGGCAGCGTAATGGAGAATCTGTTGCTATTGGTGCCCGGCAATGGGTTGATGGCATGCGATTGCGCTTTGCCATAAATGATCAGGTAATAGCTAGTATGATAGCAAATCCGCAGGTTTTACAAGGATTGCGCCCGATCTACTTCCGGCATCTTGTGGATCAACTGGATATCTTTGGTGGTGACCCATTTAAGGCCAATTGGATCGCTGAGTGTTATCTGGCTGCAGTCGCGGGTGAATTGCTAGATTTGAACCCAAACGATCCGCAACCACTAATCAGTGCGTTGACTAGGTTGCACTCGAATGTCGGTATTGAGCGATTGCGCAGCATTCCACAGAGTTTATTTCAGCCTGATGAGCAATCAGATTCAGTGCAAGAGCAAAAGTTACAGGCAGATCTTCGGGAGTTACTAGATCGAGATGATCTACTTTGCAGCCTAAAAGTGTGCGCAATGGCACTCTGGTCTGATGTGTGTGTACTGTCAGAATTTGGCCAATGGATGCGCAACTTATTGGCCAATACTCTGGCCGCGGCAGCACAGCAATCAATGTGTGTGTTGCTGCCCGATGTTGATGAACGGGTTGTCTTGGCCGATGCGTTGTGGCGTGAGGATTGCTTAGAGGTCTGGTTGAGTGAGGCAGAGGCGGGTGGTAATGGCATCATCACTCGTTTAGAGTTGGCATATTTTCAGGACCCGTTGCGCGTACTTAATGTCTTCGCGCGCAGCCTGCAGCCAAGTGACTATGAGCAAATCGACTTTGATCTCTTTCAGTTGCTCGGCCTGGTAGTGAAAGGGGGGGATCTAGCTGCCTCGTTTGCTGAGGTACGCGGATGCAGTGATTTGCAACAACGGCGTGCTGCCAACGCAGAGTTACACCGTATTCTGCTTCGTGAAGGTTTTGCCCTTAGCCACAGCTTTTTAAGTGTTTTGCACTCAAGGGCCCTCAGGCCAGGCAGCAATATCAACACCGATAAGTACCTTCTAAAATTGCTGGAGCGGTGGCGAAATTTAGAAAGCTTTAGTGGCTTGGAGTGGGGATTGAATATCACCGCTCATGCTTTATCCACCAAAGATCTCGGTGCTCAGGCGTCTGCCGTCGAAGTGTTCCAGGGACTTTGTAATAATCAGGGGTTATTGTGGCCGCGTGGTAACGCCATCCGTCAGTCTGAAATGAGCTACTACAACCCTTTCCAAGTGGGTGTCGCCACGACTGAACGGCTGCTAGGTAACCTTCTCTTTGCTGAGCAAGAGTCGTATGTCCAGTTAACAGAGGATTATTTGGCTGAACTACATCACGTGTTAAGACGAGTAGGACGGGTTGATCTTTTAATTCCGCGTGCGCAGATTGCCTCAATCTCGAAACTAATAGCCGAGATTCAGCTAAATCCGGTTGATCACTCCGGGCTATGGTTGTATCCCCGCATAGGGGCTATGAGGCGGCTACAAGATAGGATGGTACTGAGAATCGAACTGGCTGAGGCCATTCAATAAGAGTTTTGCTATGAATGAACAGCGGCAAATTTTTCTACATGGTCCCCTAGGTCGTCGGCAGTTTCGCGAGGTGCTAGGTGGGCTAATGGCCGGCTTATTGCTTAACCCTGAGCCTATTTGGTTGGTATCGCCCTGGTTGAGTGACTTTCCTCTATTGGACAACTGTTCAGGGCAGTGGGATGCACTAGAACCAGGTTGGGGAAGTAGAGAGATTAGTTTCAATGAAGTACTAGCGACGGCGGTTAATGGCGGGTGCCGCTTGCGGGTAGTGACCCGTGACGACGCGTACAGTCGTCGGTTTGTCCAGCAGTTGAGCGGTCGCATAATTGCCGGTCATGATTTTTCTTGCCAGTTCAGTGAACAAGTTCATACCAAAGGTCTACTTACCCACAGTTGTTTTTTGAAGGGCTCAATGAATTACACCTGGAGTGGAACAAACCGTAATGACGAACATGTCATGCTGACCAGTAATTCTCAGATAATTTCTGAAGCGTTACTGGAGTTTGAAGAGCATTACCGCTTCGAGGCGCATTCATGAATACCATACCGACATGGTTGCAGCCATTTTTCGCGGTCGATAACCAGATCGATCCGGACAAAGTGTTTGCCGGGAAATACCCGCAGCCGTATCAGAATTTATTGGAACCTTTGGTGCGAAGTGCCTGTGCGGGGCAGTGGCCTTTACTGTTGCCATATAGCCGCCCGCCGGAATTATGCTTCTACGCAGCTGCGGAGGATGGCCGGGCTTTGGAGGAGTTACGCCAGGTATTGGCGGCGTTTTTGGGAACGGCGGATACCTGTTTTGATTATGGCCTGATCATCACTCCAAGTAATGAAGGGCAGAGTGCGTTGCTAGCGCATGCCCCAGCCGGGTTATTGCGTATTGATTTACTTGACGAGGTGGACGATCAGCAAAAATACCGTATCTTTACAGTATTAGCTAACGTGCTGCAGTTGTATCGTCAACGTCCAGCGCTTACATCACTAGCCAAGCGGCCAATAGGTCGAGTGTTGCGTGATTTTATGCTTGCCTACCGATTACGTGATGGTGATGATGCTTGGCGTTTTTACGGAGAGCTTAAGAACTCGGGAGGCTTCACTCCACCTAATCTGCTGTCGTTGGAGTTGCAGGCTTTGGCTTCAGCGGATCGTTGGCAGGACATCGTTAGCCATCCCCGGTTGCCCAGTCTGCTCGGCGGCCGTATTCCGTTACGACTAGTTCGCCTATTGCTTCGAGCACTAGGGCAGTTGGGACTTAATCGAATACTAATTACTGAGGCCATAGGCGAGGAGCGCAGGGAAAAATTGGCCGAGTTGTGCCTCCCGTTAAGCCCACTTTTTATGACAGTTCCGCTGTTTGAAGATCACGAAAGCTTTAAACAAGATTGGCAGTTGTGGCTTGCTGGTGCTGCTACTTTGAGGTGCGCAAAAACTCAGCAGCAGGTGCCTGAGTTTATCGACTCAGACTGGTTTCTAAAGTTGCTGCATTGGGCGGATTTGGTTGCGGTAAATCAATCTGAAGCAGAAATAGAATCGGTTGTTGGTGAGTCAGAAGATCAGAAAGAGGGGCCAGGGGCGGTGCAAGCGTTACTGCAACTCTCGCTGGATGTGCCATTAGTTGAGTTGCAGCAATTGTGGCAGCAATTACAGGCCATGCCTGCGTCGTGGTTTGAACCGCTGAAATCATTACCTATGATGACTGCGATTTTGCAAGATTTGCAAAAACGCTATTCTAGAGAGCAGTTGGGTGGTTGGGATAGTTGGTTTCAGTGCTTGGTTAATGCTGAATCAACGACTGGTGCACTGGAAAGAGATGCACAAGAGTATTGCGAAAATTGGACAGTTGAGACCTTTAATTCAGACGGATTGCTTAAATGTATTAAGACCGGATCTCCTGTGGGGCAGACGATTCTTCGTAACACGCTACCGTTGTTGCTAGAATGGTTGGAAGAGCGCGAAGTGGCTTGCCAAGGAATTGTATGGTTAGAGTTGTTGGAATTGCTTGCTCTTGATTCTATAGTCAATCCAGCGCTGCTGTCGCTGGCTGCACAATTGACGCAGTTGATGTTGGCACAACCGTTCGCAGTCGATGAGTATACGCGATTGGTCGACTCTATATTGATGCTCTGGGAGGTCAATAAAGGGCCTGAAGCGTATACCGGCATGCTTGAGTTGATAGATGTGCTGCTGGACGCACCATGCCCAGCAGAGCCATTGCGACGTCAAGTCTGGCAATCACTACAGGATTTCGCGACAAAGCATTGGAGACAAATTAAAGATCCAGCGATGCGCGAGTTGACCTTTGTATTAATGCAGGAAATTTTTGAGGATGGTGAGCCTGTCCCAGATTTTAGCAATAACAAGGGGTCTGAATCAGATATCGATTCAGTGACAGAGTTAACTCCTAATTTACAAGGGAAATTGTTGGGTATTTACACTCTCACAGAAGGTGCCGCGCGCCGCGCTCGGGACGTACTGGAAATAATTTTCACAGGACTCAAGGTCGAGATCAACAGTGATCATACCGCTACTCCAGCCTTGTGCCATCTAGCCAAAACGGCCGATTATTTTGTGTTCTCTTCCCGCAGTTCAAAGCATCAGGCTTTCTATCCGGTGATAAATATAAGAAGGGATATTATCTATCCGTATGGTAAAGGTGCTTCAAGCATAGTTCGTGAGTTTATAGAAGGGTTAAAGCGGAAGGCTGTTTAGGTGTTGGTGTGAGGTGATATCTAAGTCAGACTTGTTCTAAGGGATCATTAGAATTTTGTGCATTTGTAAGCCGAGTTTCCACTTTGGATGCGCCTTGCAATATTTTATGGTCAATTCAGTGTTTAGGTGGGCCTCTGGTCCATCCATTGGCTGGAGATAGAAATGGTTGAAGGTGAGATGTTCAAATTTTTCTGGTTGCGCTTCAGTTTGTGGATAAACTAATTTTAACTCATCGCCTTTAGTGATCTTTAATTCGGCCGTGGATTTAGGACTGACGCAAAGCCAGTCAATCCCGCTTGGCGGTATTATTGTGCCATTGGTTTCCACTGCCACGGTAAAACTATGTTTGTGCAGTGCTTCCACTAAAGCATCATCTACTTGCAGCAGCGGCTCTCCTCCGGTCAATACCACATACTTATGACCTTGATGGGAGATAGGCCATAATGAATTTATTGCGAGTGCAAGGCCATTCGCACCCTTGAATTTTCCACCACCCAACCCGTCCGTTCCCACAAAGTCCGTGTCGCAGAATGTACAGATCGCGCTAGCCCTGTCCTGTTCCCGTCCCGACCAGAGGTTACATCCAGAAAATCGGCAGAATACCGCGGGTCGACCCGCTTGGTTACCTTCCCCCTGAAGGGTGTAAAACATTTCTTTGATGCTGTAAGTCATTTTGTTTACTCATCTGATTCAAATAGGTGGCGAGTGCTCTGATCCGCCACCGCTGAACCATCGTCAATCTCGTTCTTGAATGTACTGCTCATATCCAGTTTTACGCAGATCGCAAGCTGGGCACGTTCCACACCCGTAGCCCCATTCATGTTTCTGCTGTCGAGTCCCGAGGTAGCAGGTGTGGGACTCTTCTTGAATCAGGCTGACAAAATCTCGATTACCTAGATCTTCAGCCAAACGCCAGGTCTGAGCTTTGTTGAGCCACATCAAGGGCGTTTCAATGATCACTGAAGCATCCATCCCGAGGCTCAAGGCCACCTGGGTGGCTTTGAGGGTGTTGTCCCGGCAGTCTGGGTAGCCTGAGTAGTCGGTTTCGCACATTCCCCCGACTAGCACTGTGAGGCCCCGTCGGTAGGCAATCGTGGCTGCGAACGTCAAAAACAGCAGATTCCTCCCGGGTACGAACGTATTGGGAAGTCCGTTCTTTTCAAATTCTATGGTTTTCTCAGCGGTCATCGCCGTATCGCTGATCTGGCCGAGTAATTTGAGGTCAAGCACGTGATCCTCACCGAGTCGCTTGGCCCAGTTCGGAAATCTGTTACGTACTTCCTGCAAGATATTCAGCCGACATTCGAGTTCGATCCGATGCCTCTGGCCATAATCAAAGCCAATGGTCTCGACATGCTCGTAGCGTTCCAGCGCCCAGGCAAGGCAGGTGGTTGAATCTTGTCCGCCTGAAAAAAGAACTAAGGCTTTGGTGTGCATACTGCTCTCCTCGGAACTGGGGCTGGATTTAGCGCCGTTTCAGTTCTTGCTTGAGTTTTTCGGTCAGATACTTAGTGAGCAATCCGATATCAGTGGGCGTGTTCTGGATACCATTCCAGGGGCGGCGGTCGGTTTCAGAAATGTGCCAATCGCCACTTGTCCATGCCGTATGAGGTTTCAAAAGTTTTAGACCTTTGATAAAGCCTTCCTTGCTGGTTGTGCCTTGATCGGAGTAAAGCAACTCCATAACGAAGCTCAAAGAAACCAGGCCCGCCCCGTGCTTCAAACGTGAATTCCTGGGCGCTAGACCTTCCCATTCCGATTTGAAAACTACACGCACTGCATGGAAGAAGTTATTGATAAGTTCGATGCTGCGCCCCTCAAAGTCATCAAACTTCATGAAGCTACGAATCGCGCCATCATTCGCAGAGTTCATCACGAACTTCTGCATCGCCATGTCGCTTAGTACTCCTCTAGGATTCGTATGTTGTTTGATCTCGCCAAATAGAGAGGAGTTAGGGAGAAAATTCAACAAATCAATAATGCGAGCAGCAAATTTACGACTCGTGAACCGTTCTGGCAGGCCGTCAACAGTCGGTAAAAGTTCATAGATCAGCGATTTTGGCAGCGGTCGCGTATTGTTGACGAGCACAAACTGCTGTCGCAGTTCGTTGTAGTCTTTACAAATCAATGCAGATACAAATACCTGGAATCCAGGTTTTTCCATCGTCGCAAGGGCGCTGAGTCGTTGTTGTCCATCGACCACAAAGCCTGGCTTGGATTCGGTAGCATCAATAATGATTTCTACAATACCCTCGCCGAGGTCTTTAATCGTTACCCCATCCAGAAAGGCCAAGATAATTGCGTTAGGAAGCAATGCATCGTCGCGCTGAAGATAGTCACGAATATCTCTGATGTGCGACGCGACTTGATGGCGCTGAAAGCCTTTGAGGTGGCCTTCTTCATCGCGGCCGACTCTCTCAATTTCAGAAAAATCTAAAATTTCATTTGGAGTGGCCGCAAACGAAAATACATCATGCCCGGAGGCCTGTTGGGCGCGCACACCCTTAAATCGATAGATCATTGTTTCGAAAGTTCCAGAGTTTTCTGAAGGTGGCGGTGGTACACGCCTAAGTTATGAAATCCGCGTCTTTTGTTTCGATTGCTGGCTCGAAAGATAATAGTTTCGATACCCGCTGACTGACAAATCGAACATTGGCATTTTTGCCACGGTTTATCTCTCAGCGTGGGTGAGATTAGTCGGACATGCTTGGCGATTTCTTTTTCCATTTCTATTGATGATGATATCGATCCGGAAAGAGTCAGTCGGAGATAGTCTACTAGCACGGCTAAAGTTGAATCAAAGTCGAGCAGGTTTTTATCGTAGTCGCGGATCGCTAGCAACGCCGCTTTTTCTTTGATTTGTAATTCTTCTGCGCTCAGAGTGCCTTTTTTTATTCCTTGCATCAGGCGTGGATTTTCAATCGCCTGAGGAATGCGGATAGCTGTGTAGTAATCCAGTTTACTTGTATTGTTGCCCATGTAGTAATTACACTTCGCATCTTTAAATGCGCGTATAAGGGGAGAGGTTGAGTCAAAACTGGTAATGCCATATCCGGTGAATTCATGGATGTTCTCAGCTTTAGCAAAGCCCAGTAGATGAATATTTGTCTCGGGCTTAAGGACCGCTCGAAGCTCTTTCAGAACCTCATGGATTTGATCGACTTTCAAAGGTACTAGACCTCCGATCGCCAAGTAGCGATAACCCATGTCTTCGAGTTGTTTTGCAGCGTTCGCCATGCTTTGAGGAGACCAACCCTGTACCGCTCCAAGAGGTTCGAAAGGCCATTCCGCGTCCTTCACTAAACGCAGAAACTCTTGCGCATTTTTGAGCGTAATTTCGTACCGAAACAGCACATCTTCCGACTGGCTCAGCGCTGGAGGATTGCTGGAGTCGCAGTTGAATATGATGTGGTCCGGCGAGCAACCGTGGGTGAATCCTGCATCTGAGTAGAACTCTACTACTTCGCTTGGGCTATACGCAGGGGTAGGGTGCTCTACATAGGCGAAAGCCCCGCAGTCACCTAGGACCATCGTATCTTTGAACTGAATGCCATCGAGTCGTAGAAATTTGCGCGCGCCTTCTCTGAGGAAGCGCTGCTGCTCGGAAGTCGAGTACCGAACCTTTGAATTAGCGACGCCATTTGCAGGTCGCACTGCGCTCATCGAGACCAAGAGCCCATCATAAGGGACGGGGGTCATCATTTCGTGCGCATACTGGTCATCCCAGTATCTCTTCCGGCCCGGTGCATTTCGATCGTTGATGAAATCGTAGTCCGGGTCTACGTAGTCTTGGGTGTCGGCGTATAAAAATTTCATTGGTGAGCGCTGGTCATATAGAGGCGGATCAAGGTTTCTTGCAGCGCCTTGATATCTTGAGGGGTGCTTTGGATTTCATTCCACTGGACATTAATCATCGGCCACTGACCTGTTGTCCATGCGCAGTAAGGGGCTACTCTGGCCAGTTCTTGTAGCACGGCTTCGTAGGTTTCGCGCTGACCACCGATTTTGGCGTAGATCCGATCCATAAGCACTCCCATGGCGATGATCCCCGCTGAGTGCATGAGTCGACTGCTCTTGGATTCAAGTGCCCACGCCTCTGGAAACGTATCACGCACTGCCCGCCAGAAGGTCGTCAGTAGGTTGTACATGGACTCAACGTTCGCCGCACCGTCGGTGCTGGAGGTGTAGGGAGCCAACGCCCCCAACGGATTACTGATGCTATTGCGGATCATCGTTATTACAGCGGTGTCAGTGATCACTGCTTTGCTATTTTGCTCGGACGGCCGCTTTATGAGTTTGTGGAAAGGGGAGTTGGGATCGCGGCTAAGAAGCCCGCACAACTCAGCTGGTGCCTTGCGAGCACTCAGTTCGCGGGGCAAAAGGATGCTGCCTGTCTCCGGCAGTAGTTCGTTGATCAGTCGAGTGGGCAAGGGTTTGGCCTTGTTGACCAAAATAAATTGCTCGCGCTGGGTGGTCAGGCTGTCGGATACAAAACCGATCACTGGCACAGGAAGATCCGAATTGGCCGCTTTCGCCAACGCCAATGAGCGCTGTTGCCCGTCCACGATCCAGGCAGACCTCATTCCCTCTTCCCTGATAGGGATCGTCAGCGTACCCGCTTGCGAAAGCCCCGCGTCGCCTGTCGGCTTGCTTCCGCGTGCTGCAACAAAACGTAGGTCAGGAGACAGCGCTAAGATAATTGCATTGGGAAAAAGTACATTTCCCTGATTGAGGTACTCAGTGATCCCTTTGACATGACTCTTAATCTCGGGGCGCTGAAAACCCTTGAGTGGATTGCTGTCTTCGCGCGACAGGCGGCTGATGTCGGCAATTCGGACCAGGTCAGATCCCCTGATGAATAATGCATACACATCAAGGTTGTCGCCTTGCGTGGTGCGTAGTGCACGCACCACAATCGCATCTTCGCTCGTCATGCTTTGCTCTCTATGCTGTCTTGACCTTTGATGTCCTGCCAGATCCTCCGAAAGCGCGATTGCTCGCACGACACCAGGGCGTCGTCCCTTAAGTAGCGTAACAATCGGGTGGAACTGCCTTGGTAGTCAGCCCACACACACTCAAGCATGTAGGCAATTTCACTGTCCGATGCGCGCCGCCGGATGGTGGTTTTTGCTAGGGATAAAAGATCCATCGCCGCGCTGACGCTCTTTCGAGCGATCTCAGCAGGAGCACTCGACAGTTCAAGAGTCTCAATGAAATGACGCAGGGCTCTCTGAGGGAAATCGTTGCGAGTGCCTGGTAGTGTTGAGGTTTCAAGGCGTTCGTCATAGGGCATCGCGATGCGTCGTAAATGGCTGGGAAGCATCTCGATGCCTGGGCGCGAAGTGAATATTCTGAGCTTGTCGATCTGCGTGTCCCTGATTTTTCCAAGGTCTTCGCCTATCAACTGGACATAGTTTGAAGAGAGGGCAATGAGCACCAAGTCGATGTCGGGTTGGCTCACGAGGTCCGCTAGGGCGCTTCCCTTTGATTGGGTGACATTCACGGCTTCCCACCAATCTGATGCGCGCACACCCAATTTTTCGAGGCGTGGGATGATAGAATTCGGATCCTGAGCCACCGTCAGATTGTACGGTGGACATCTCTGATCGCCTTCAATCAACCCTAAGCCGGTCGACGCAAACATTAGCTTCGCGTCCAACTTCGTTGCTACGCGCCTCGCGTCAGAAACGCTTCTGCCTACGTAAAGTGAAGATGCCATCAGAGTGGTGGGACGTTCGTCTATTTGCCCCTTCCACGCCTTTGCCATGGCTGCAATCGATGAATAACACTCGTCGTTCAGCACCACCGGCGGCAGGCCGTCGAGACGTTTTCGATTGGTGCAGTTGGTGATGATGACGGTTCTCATGGGAAAACTGTAGGCCTGTTTTGACGGGAGTTGCATTTATCTGAGGCTGACAATTTACCATTTAATAACTGTATGGGCCAATGTGCTTAGGCTAGTTTTTATGCGAAAGGGTTGGTATAAGAGCCTCAATACTGCTGCTACCCCTCTTTCTGGGGGGGCGTTCGATGAAGGAAGAGACTCATTGCTTAAGTTCAGCGCAATCAAGGCGTTACAGAGCCCAACCCACCAAGTGGTATCGTTTGCGGCTACCGTTGAGCAGATTTTGGCGATCGCTAGCATCGACCGAGTCAAGCGTGATGATCGTGGCGCCCTTCATGGCTTTCAGCGGCCACAGGTGTCCAAGCACATACGAGAGATCCGCGACTACCTCTCCCGTCCCGATGCGGTAATGCCCAATGCGGTGGTATTAGCGTTTACCAGCGGAGTCCGGGTGGTGGAAGGAAATGGAGCCTATGCAGAAATTGAGGTGGATATTTCATCTGGCCCTCCTGGGTTCGTTGTGGATGGTCAACAGCGCTTATCTGCGTTAGCTGGGCTCGAGGGGAGTTCGTTCCAGCTACTGGTGTCTGCTCTTGTGTGTGAAAATCAGGAAGAACTTCGCCGGCAATTCATTCTCGTCAACAACACCAGTCCATTACCGAAGTCGCTGGTATATGAACTGCTCCCGTCTGTCAGCGGCCTTCCATTCAGAATGACTTCCCGTGCCCGCGCAGCCCGCATCGTGGAAATGCTGAATTATGACGATCGATCTTCTTTGCAAGGACAGATTAAGCAGCATACCAACCCCTCAGGGGTCATCGGCGATACGTCGCTCCAGAAACTGGTAATGAATTCTCTATCCGACGGTTACTGTCGGGAGGTGATTGAGTTGTCGGGAGGTGAGGATCGGTGTTTCTTGGCCATCAGTGAGTTTTTCCAGGCGGTCCAGGAGGTGTTTGGAAATGCTTGGCATGGTCATACACCTAAAAGCTCTCGTCTCGTCCATAGCGCGGGGATTATTTCCATGGGGTTCGTCATGGAGCAGTTGTGTGCTACAGGAGCGCCACTGGCCCCAGTATTCAAGTTAGGCCTTAGAAAGCTACAAGGATATACAGCTTGGACGCTCGATTCGGGAGAGTGGTCCTTTAAAACAGGCAACCGGCCATGGAATGGAGTTCAGAATTTACATGGTGATATTCATCTTTTGACTGATCATTTGACCAGGGTGGTTCGAAGTTCGGAACTCATACCTAGCTAACTGGTGCTCATTACAAATATTTAGGAGGCATTATGACTACTTTGGTAACCTCGGATCTGTCTCCAGCCCTGGCCAGCGACGCCAGTGTAAAAGAGTTCTCAGAAATCATTCTTCATCTATCCATGGCTTTTCAGGAGGCATTGAGAAGGCTTGCCGGGCAGGACGAAGCTTTCCCTTCGGAAGGGTATGGCATGCTGACTGAAGCCTACGGTTTGCGGACGCGTGCGAATATTCTCTACCTGACGCCATCTACCCATGTGGTGCAGGCATTAGATTTTTCCCAAACCGCTATGTTGGGGAAATTCGAAGAAATATTGAATTGTCTGAGTGATGTAACTGACTTGCACACTGTTAACTCCATTTTGGTTTCCGTGATCACTATTGCATCAGCGCTGGGTGAAGGGCGAGCCAAGGTTGTAGAGTTTTTGTTTGAAACGCTATGCGTCGACCTTGAGTCTTGGAAGGTTTAGCCTAGTTGTTTGGGTGTTTTTTGTTACCTGAGATGTAGGGGGCTTAGTGGAGATTTTTAAAGAATTTGTTTTCGAGGCCGCTCATCGGTTGCCCAATGTCCCCGAAGGGCATAAGTGCGGGCGCCTGCATGGTCACTCCTTTCGTATTGCGATTTATATTGAAGGTCCAGTCGATAAGAGATCGGGTTGGGTTCTGGATTTTTCCGAGATAAAGGAAATATTCGCGCCTCTGTATGAGCGTCTTGATCACAACTACCTAAATGAAATTCCAGGGCTGGAAAATCCGACGAGTGAGACTTTAGCTGTCTGGGTTTGGCAGGAACTAAAACCATCGCTTCCCGAGCTTTCCGCGGTACGTATTCACGAGACTTGTACCAGTGGATGTATTTATAGAGGGTTGGAGACATAATCAGTTTGGTGCAAATGAGGTAGGGCTATGCATACCCTAGACTTTAAATTGAGTTTGCTTATTAATTCGTTACCTCTGGCTAGTGGGCTGAGCGGTTAATTCATTTATCTACTGGTAACGATATACTGTGCGTCCAATGTCATGGATTGGTTATGCGCATGGCCCGACCGACTTCCCCCTTCGCTTTAGCGCCTTCTGATCTCATCGCCCTGCAAGGTTGGTTGCGTATGAGTTCGCTGGAACAGAGCCTCGCCCAGCGATCGCGCATCCTGCTTCTACTGGCTGATGGATTGACGCCCAAGGCCGTCAGCGAGCAGTTGCAGGTCACGCCGCCGACGGTATTCAAGTGGCGAAAACGTTATCTGGAGGCGGGAATCGAAGGCTTGAGCGATCTGCCGCGCAGCGGCCAGCCACTCAAACTGGGGCCCGAAAAAATCAACGAAATCCTGACACTGACCACCCGGCGTGTCCCCCAGGAAGCCACTCACTGGAGCGTTCGTTTGATGGCTAAAAGTATGCGCGGGTCACGACGTGGCAGGTTAGGCAGGTCTGGGCCGCTTCCGACCTCAAACCTCATCGTCTGAAGACCTTCAAAATCAGCAACGATCCTCATTTTGCCGACAAGGTAGTCGATGTGGTCGGGCTCTATCTGAACCCACCGGATAACGCCCTGGTGCTGTCGGTTGACGAGAAAACCCAGATCCAGGCGAGTATTGCAGTATTGCGGCCATCGTGCCGAGCTTCATTGACTCACAAAAGCCATCCCCGCAGCCAGGGCGCGCTTGGGAAGGCCAGGGTGATCGGCGTACTTGGCATCAGCGTCTGGGGCGGGGATTGGAAGGGGTGAACAGACGGGTTTACTGTTCCCTTACGTTGTGCCTTTTGGGCCTATGCGCGCAGTGATCTTGATCTCAAGGTCTATGCAGGCGTGTAGTGCGAGATGGGGCGTCCATCACATTGCTACCATTGAAAGCCAGATAAATGGCTACATTTTGCCACTACTCCACTGACAACTTCTTCATTCTTCTATAGATTCCTGTCGTATTGCACCTCCAAGGCAGAAACCGCGCATGAAAATCGGTATTGATTTCGGCACCAGTTACTCCAGCGCTGCAGCTTTCCGCAACGGCCGCATCGAACACATCATGTTCGATGGGCAGTTGCAATTCAGGACATCGGTATTCTTTCCAGACCGTGCCGTCGATATTTCCGGATTTGAACTCACGTCGCTTAACGAGCACGAAATCAGCGAGGGAATTCGCTCTGCCAAAGCGTCTTTCGCCAAGCGACTTTCCGAGTACAATAAGGATATCGCCGCGATAGAGATGCGCGCTCGAGCCGCAGTTCGTAACAAAGCACCGATGTCCGAGGAGGAAAAAGCAGAACGCCGCGCCATGATCGCGAAGCCATTTCTGAGCAGCGATCAGGACCTTCGCGAGTCGGCCATCAATGCAATCAAACGTCGCTGGCTGAGCGATGAGATCGCGAAGGCCAAAGAGGCTGACATTCACTTAGATACCGCGATCTTTGGCGAGGAAGCCATTGATGCCCTGTTCATCTACGAGTCCGGTCGGCTGGTCCAGTCGCCAAAGTCGATGCTAGGCTTTCGCCTGGAGCGGGCCCAGCGTGGCTATATCACCGGGATCGTGACACGCATCCTAAAGCACATCCGAGAACAAGCCAGCTCGCAACTTGAGCAAGAGGTAACGCAAGCGACTTTGGGTAGGCCGGTGCAGTTTCGCAGTTCGATAGGTCCGGAAGGAGGTTTGCAGGCCATCGCCATACTGACCGAAGCCGCCGCTGCTGCTGGCTTCGATAAAGTCGATTTTCTGCATGAGCCTTCCGCGGCTGCCGTGGGTTACCACAGCAGTTCAACGACTGCTCACTATGCGTTGATCGTCGATATCGGGGGTGGGACCACCGACATCGCATTGGCTAAAGTCGGCACCGGGGACACTCAGCCTCATATTCTGAACACTTGGGGTGAGCCCAAGGGCGGCACTGATGTTGACCTCGGTCTTTCGCTCCGCTCAGTGATGCCATTGTTCGGCAAGGGGGAGTGCCCCGAGTTGTTGGCGCCCGTATTTATGGATGCTGCGTCTGTGAGTGACCTTAATCGTCAGAAGTCCTTCCGGGACCGCCGTTTTGCTCATACCCCACTTCCATACGCGTCCCGATTGGCGGAGTTGCAGAAGCCGGGCATCCCCGTGCGCCTGAACCGTGACGTGGAGAAGATGAAGATCGAGCTCAGCGAAACCGCACAGAGCGAACGTTCGCTGGATTACATCGAGCAGAGCCTAGTGGCGCAAGCGACCGATAGCCACTTGGCATTGGCCGCCGAGAGTTTCATGCGCACCTTTCAAGCGCTTCTTGCGCAAGTCGCCAGCGAGATCCAGGACTATACCCCTGTGCTGTTTCTGACCGGCGGCATGTCCCGCGCGCCCTACGTGATTGAAGCGGTAAAGCAGGCCTTCCCGCGTTGCGATATTGCACCGAGCGAAGCCTCTCTGGGAGTCGTCGATGGATTGTCGGTCTACGCCTCACTAACCCGGGAGGCCCGGGCTCCCGAGCCCGCTTGAACACCCCCATACCTTCCTAATGAACAAGGAATGTCATGATTGACTCAGTTGTTTCAGTATCCGAACAAGCATTTTTCAGCATCGTCACGTCCGCACTGGAAGCCTACAAACTGGAGCATGTGCTAACCAACGGCGACTCGGCGGCAGGTGTGGAAACGTTCGGCCACTTGTGGGGTTACTGTCAGCAAACCATCGGCACCAACATGATGTACCGAGTGGTATGGGCAGACACCTCCACGGCCGTTGAAAGAGACCAGGGCTCAGTCGCCTACACCGATGAAGCCCAGGAGTTGAAACAAGGGTTTATCGACACGTTTTTCCCGGAGGTCTGCTACCTGGGCGACTATCACAGCCACCCCTACAGCCACGGAAACGACGAGATCAAAACCGAACTCGAACTTGAACGGGGTCACTACTACCGATTCTCCGACACGGATTTCCGGGCAGTTAAAGTCCTGCAGGATGAAAATGCTCTGGACTACCGTGTCGGCCTGGTTGCCACGGTGTTCGAACGTGACCGGAAGGTGAAACGATCATTGAAGACGCTGGATGGCGAAAGCTGTATCCGGTTTCAGTACATGAACATGACTATCTGGTTGAAGGCGTATGTCTGGACCTCGGATGACTACGACAACTACCGGCGCAAGGCGGACAAGATGGTGCGTCTGGTGTGTCCGAGTTTAAATTTGTTGGCTTAGTGACGCGGTATGGGACGTGTTCGGATCGACAGGTCGGCAGCGTCGATGTGTAGGCGCCAAAGCCTGGGGAGAGCTTGAAGGTGCATGGGCTGACGTACTGATTGCGCTAGTTTCCAGTCTCAGAAAAAACGTTCTCTTGAGGCAATGATGCCATCGTCTCTCGTGCATGCTGGATCCGCTCAAGCGGGTGATCGTCCGTGACAGAAAGGATTGGATGCGCCCGCGTGCACACCCTGTATGTGGACAACCCGGGGAAGGGTCACAACCTGATGCTGGCCATGCCCGGGTCATACTCGGGCACACCGTCTTTCCAGAGGCGAGCCCCATTGATACCCCTATGGAATTAATCCTGCTGTCCGGCCAGGCGGATACCTTGCCAAAGCTCTACCCAGCATATTTCACCCTGCTGACCGCTAGATACTCGCTTGATGGCGGGGATATAGCGCCCTTGGCTTATTTGCTCAAAGGAATGCTCAGAGTGTTTAAGAATGACCTTAAGTTCATCTCCCGAAGGGTTTCTCCACTTTCCGCCAGGAGAACAGACGCGAAGGCGGATCCTGTAAGCTGCGGGAGAAAAGCTCACCCCTTACTTGATCCGCTGGAAGGCCCATGTCATTCAAGAATGCTCCCAACCTGATACCTCGATTGCCAATAACGCTCTGAGCCAAGGCCTCACGTCAACCTCGTGCAAAAGTAGATTCGGTTGCTGCAGACCAGCAAGTTATTGCTTTAGCAACAAAAAGCCCCGCCAGCCCGGATCAGTTGTACAGCCAGGGCTCCAACTCAGTCAGGTTCTTCACCACAATTTGCTGGGCTTCAGGCCGGGGCTCCATTTTTGTAGGATCGATCTGATAACGCTGCAACACATACTTCACCAACGCCCTGCGCGTAGGAATCAGAAGTTGGCCGTTCAGCATGCCGAAATCGGCTTCGATGATCGCCTTTTGTGCCGATGTCAGTCGCAAGTCGGGTTCGATGATCACCGTTACTTCGGTGTTCCATACATCGTCCTGATCAATCACATTCTCGGATTTGCCGTTCGGCTCGGGTTCGCCGCGCAATCGACTCAGCACAAAGTCGCGATACTGGCGGTTCTTCTCGCAATAGGCTCGTACGTGCCAGCGCATGCCGGTGTAGACCAGTGTGTGTGGTGCGATGAGCCGGCCTTCTGGATTGGGATTGGACAGTGACACGTATTTGACTTCGAGACGCAGTCCCTCCCGACAAGCTTTGAGCAGGGGCCGCAGGATTTCTGCGCGAATCGTCCGGTCTGGAACTTCCAGCACCTTCGTGTGGGCATAGGCCAGGGCCAGGCCTTCAATGTGCGGAGCTCGCTGGTTGTTTTGATTCAGCAGATGCAAATAGGCGTTTGCACTGTCGTCGATGAACAGCGGCTTGAACTGTTTGCTCGGCACATAACCCTTGAGCTGCTTGTCATATGTCAAGTTTCGGGGCGCATGTTCAGTGATGTAGGTATTAATGTCCTTGGACGCCTGCTGGCGACTGATGCCGAAACTCTGGATCAAGTGTCCCGTGGTCAGCCGGCCTTCCCACCAGACAACGGTTTCGATCAGACGATAGCGCAGTGCGAGATCCCAGCGGACCTGTTCGATGGATTGCTTGCGTTTCATATCCCCTCCATGTGTGCAAATACTTTACCTGTATAAGTCCACAATATAGACCTGTCGCTGTATTTTACATATCGTTTGACTGTCGTTAATAAGAATCGAGCTCCCGCAAGGAAATGTGCGCGGGTGTATTGGTTGCAGCTTCGACAGCTGCAGCGTAGTACCCGAGCGCCACATTTCGGCGTAGCTGCGTTTCACCGTCCGGTCATATCAGGTACAGGAATTACCACGATGCCAATCCGCCGCTCGATCAATAATGCCCCAATCCGCCGCTCCGGCCCCCACAGTCCGGACACCTGTGCGCTTTCATTGAAATGGGCCTTCAAATTGATGCTCGATCACGGCGGGCACAGCAACTTGATTCAGCGTGACTACTTCAATGATGACGAGCTCGCCGCCGAGCTTGGGTTGCGAGCACTCATTGGCGGCGATGACTTCAAGGCGAGTCAGGCGCGGTTGCGCTTGAGAGCTGAGCGCAAGGCTTTTGACTTGCACTTTTGCGAGCCTGAGTACCCTGACCGTTTGAGTCATAACCTTAAGGCGCTGGCGCAGCTGATTGAGTTGGATGACGCAGAATTGAGTATTCTTGGTTTTTGCGTATTGATGCATACCGATCCTGTGCTCAGTAGCGCCACCGATCTGCTAGGCCTCATGGGATACAACCGCATGCTGCGGGTCTTGTCGGTATTGCTGGATATCCCGCAGAAATTGTTGGCTCGATACCTGGCGCACGATGGCCAGTTGGTGAGGGCAGGGTTGCTTGAAGTCAATACGGTTTCTTGTACGGTCACTACCTTGAACAGTCGGTTGGAAGTGGGTAGCAGTGACCTTCCAGGCTTGCTGCGCTTCAACCGGGGGCAACCGATCGAGCTCTTCAAATACGCCTTCCGACTCAGTGCGGCCGGTACCCTGGAGGAGGACGACTACGCGCACCTCAAGCAACCGATGAAGATCGCCAAGGCGCATCTGACCAAGGCCCTGGCTGAAGGCCGGCCAGGGGTGAACATACTGTTGTACGGGCCGCCAGGTACCGGCAAGACACAACTCAGCCGTCTGCTGGCAGCTGCACTTGATACACCTCTGTATGAAATTGCCTGTAGCGACAGCGACGGTGATCCGGTCAGCACCAATCAGCGTTTATGTTCATTGCGTTCGGCCATGAGTGTGCTCCGTTCGCAAAAAGCGTTGTTGCTGCTGGATGAAATCGAAGACGTTTTTGGCTCGCCTGCATTGTCTCCGGACAGAAAGGCCGGTGCTCAAAAAGGCTGGGTCAACCGCATGCTGGAAGAGAACGTGTTGCCCTGTTTTTGGCTGAGCAACAGCATCGAATCACTGGATAACGCCCATATCCGCCGGTATGACCTGGTTATTGAACTGCCCAACCCGCCAAAGGCTCAGCGCGAACGTATTATTCGTGGCTGCGGCGGCGATAAGCTTGGTGACGAACTTGTCAGCAAAATGATTGAGCACGAGCACATGACCCCGGCGGTCATCACTCGCGCCGTGAGCATTGCTCGCAGCCTTCATCCCCGTCCAGGCAAGGCACTGGATGCCACCGTTGAATGCCTGGTGGACAGCACACTCAAAGCCCAGGGTTTCGAGAAGTTGGAGCGTAATCAAGGTCATTCACTTCCTGCCTTATATTCGCCCGAACTGATCAACACAGACGTGACGACCTCCGGATTACTGGATGGCCTGCGCGAACACCCCGAAGCGCGTCTTTGCTTTTACGGGCCTCCAGGCACAGGGAAGACCGCATTCGGTTGCTGGATTGCCCGAGAGTTGGGTAAACCCCTGATGGTGCAACGGGTGTCCGACCTGGTATCGCCTTACGTAGGCATGACCGAGAAGAACCTGGCCGCAGCATTTGAAAAGGCTGGGCAAGATGATGCGGTATTGCTGCTGGACGAGGTCGACAGCTTTTTGCAGGACCGGCGCAAAGCCACGCAAAGCTGGGAGATAACGGCAGTCAACGAAATGCTCACGCAAATGGAAAGTTACCGCGGCCTGTTTATTGCCTCAACCAATCTGATACGCGATCTGGATGAAGCATCCTTGCGTCGATTTGATCTGAAAATCCATTTTGGTTACCTGCGCCAAGCTCAAGTTCAGCAATTGTTCAGTGCACATATGCAGCCGCTCAAGCTCAAGGACCCCTCCGGCGCTGCGGGGTTGCGCTTGAAGCATGAGGCTCATCTGACGCCGGGTGATTTCGCTGCGGTAGCCCGGCGTGCGCGCTTCAAGCCCTTTGTCAGTGCTGATGAACTGGCCAGTGCGTTGCTGGCGGAAAGTCGTTTGAAAACCGTCGGGTTGCAGCGGCCGATCGGGTTCGTTCATTAGTTCACAAGTGTCACATTCGAGATGTTCAGTGGCTTATCGCCATTGTCTCAATGGTGCAGCTATGCATTAATTTACTAGGGTCTGTTGACGTTTCACATCGGTAGCCATAGGACCCCACAGGCCATGGCCACCACACTTTCGTAGTTTCTTTTCAACTTATCGTATCGGGACGCCACTGCTCGATAGTGTTTCAGTCGAGCAAAAGCGTTCTCTACCAGATGCCGGTATCGATACAAGCCTCTGTCCAGGTCGGCATTGCCCTTAACGGAGTTGCGCCTTCTCGGGATGACGGCCTTGCTCCCTTTCGCCTCAATCTGCTCGCGTATCCGCTCACTGTCGTAGCCTTTGTCCGCGACGATCACTTCAGCATGAGGCAGCTTGGCTATCAACTCCGGGGCAGCAGTGCAGTCATTGACCTCACCGCCAGTGATCAAAAACTCGATGGGTAATCCATAGGCATCTACCGCCAGATGGATCTTGGTCGTATTGCCCGCTCGGCTTTTGCCGATGGCCTCAGTTTCACCACTGGCAGCCCCCGCGCTGTGCTGATGGGCTTTGACGTAACTGCCATCAATAAACTCCCACTCAAGGTCTGGCTCGTTCACCAGCACCTTGAAAACCCTGAGCCATTTACCTCCTGCTGACCAGGCATTGAATCGTTTGTAGATCGAGTTCCAGCACCCGAAAGCCTCGGGCAGGTCTCGCCAGGGACAACAGACGCGCATGCGATAGAGCATGCCTTCTACCGTCATCCGTAAATCGCGCTTGTTATAGATGGACTCTTGAAGCAGAATTTTTTCCAGCTTCGACCAGAGCTCGTCACTGAGCAGTAATCGGGGCATTGCAAACTCGTTTTGTTTTGGTGTGAGAGCTTGAACAATACGAGTTTGCTCTTTTTTATCAAAGGGTTAGCGCGAAACGTCAACAGACCCTAGTACGTTTGGTGCAGCACCAAACAATTGCCCGGTTGGGCCTCGGTCGGCAGCGAGCTAGCAGATGAATGAATTCACACATCACCGGCAGGACTTCTTTATCCCTCGTGTCAGGACTTCAGGCGACCGAGTAAAGGTGCTCGTTGTTGACATCTATCAGATTGGCGGCCACTACGCCTATGTCGATTGGCGTGAACTGATCAATGATTTCGCTCGGCAGTGGTTGGCGCGGCACCCTCATCAGAGGCCTGCAACTCTCTGGTTCTCCAGAGCCTATAGCAGTCTGTTCAACGGTGGCGATTGCTGGCATGGAGCTTGTAGTTCGAACTTGCCTGAAGCTTTCCTGGTGGAGCTGGCGGCATTTTTGGCCAACGCGCTGGAAGGGCACGTCAAAATAGGCGAGGAAGTGATTGTAAATGAGGAGGAGGGCTGGCGACCTTATCTTCACTTCGAGGCCGGCAAGGTCTGGGACGAGGACGAGATCGAGAGGGGCGGTTCAGTGGATCTCGGTCCCTGTGATGCATCCATGTCCAGGGTAGGCATCGAAAGTGACTTTAATGGCTCCAATATTTACGCTGATCCAGCTGGGCGATCGGTTCTGGAAAACCTTCAGCGAGCCAACACGGCTGAGTTCGAGGAAACACTAAAGTCTCGGGATAACGGTGAGATTGAACACTATGTCACTCGACACGCGGACAAGCTTTCCAATCCGGACTTGTTCCTGCATGGCGACACCCCGCTGCATATGGCCGCCTTGGCCGGTCACACGGACGCCTGCAGGCAGTTGCTTGAACGTGTCCATCCTGCGATCAGAAACGCGGCTCAACGCACCGCACTCATTCATTTGGCGAAATACCGGCGTCACGAGTCCTATGGTCGAGTGATCGAGATGCTGTCTTCGACCATCGATGCAGCGGATGGAGCTGGCAGGACCGCACTGATGTATGCCGCGCTGGGGACGGTAGGGCTGCGAGGCAATACCCGACTGGTAAAGGCACTGGCGCGTAACGGTGCAGATTTGGCTTGCCCTGACAATGAAGGTCAGACCGCACTTAAGTTGGCAATGCGCGATAACAGGGACGGGGGTAACTCAGCGGTGGTTGAGTTGCTCAAGAGGTTCACGATCGAGCATGCCGCGCTTCAATGTTTCAATGCCCAGTATCACTACGGGTTCAACTGGGAGGGGGATTTCACTTTCAGCAGCCGTTGACACACGAGGTGATTTCGAAGTCGCGTGAAGACCTGCAGTAACAGACCTCCGGCATTTGATCTTTTGGTGGGCAACAGATCAACGCCATCGCCAACGGGTTTTGCAAGCCTGGCAACAACGGAGGTTTTCACGCCTCTGAGAGCGCTGTTTCGTGCTCAAGCTAGAGTCCCTTCCACCTGGCCACACTTCCGTGGTGACGCAAAGGGTGCAATTAACCCGACCCCTGTGCGAGTAAAAAACGACGCCAATGATTTCGCTCGGACAGCGTTTCCAATCAGCGTGTTGGGTAGTGGCCGCAATGTGTAAAGTTTGAGGACGTATGTTCTCTGGTGCATCCACTGAGCTTCGAACACGGTTGGATCGGTTTATGCGCAAGCACTGAACAACCTGCCCCGGATCTACCGGGTTAACTGCTAGGCAATACGCTTGGCTGACCAACAGCAAAAACCCACTTTTCTACAAGTCTGTTCGCCGGATGCAGGCGTTTCGTGCGCCCTTCATGTGTGCGAATACTTTACCTGTATAAGTCTACATTCTAGACCTGTAGTTAAACACGACATATCGTTTGTCTGTCTTCGAGATGAATCGAACTCACGGAAGGAAGTGGACATGAGTATGTCGGACGCAGTCTCGACAGGTGCGTTACTGATGATTGGACTGATCTTTTTGGTGCTGTTGATGCAGTACCTGCGGTTGCGCGAGATCTGGCACCTACTGCTTGGCAATCAGAAGGCGGCCCGTTGGGCGCGCATCCGGGAAATGGAAAACCGAGAGTTGCGTTCGGCCTTGCGGGCGGAAAAAGCGCACGTGGAACAGTTGCAGAGAAAACTGGAAATTGTGCTGGCGATGGTGCCGGTCGCGTGAGGGGAAAGAACATGAACCGACTGGAACGAATCAAAGGATGCTTGCTTGGCGGTGCTGTTGGCGACGCGCTGGGCGCTTCGGTGGAATTCCTCGAGTGGCCTGCTATCGAGGCCAAATACGGCCCTCAGGGGGTTGTCGATTTCACCCCGGTCCGTGGCGTTACCGGTGCCATTACCGGCGACACTCAGATGATGCTATTCACCGCCGAAGGTCTGTTGCGTGCCTTTGTGCGGGGCAGCTCTGGTGTGGCTTGCCATGTACCAAGTGTCATTCACCATTCACTGCTGCGCTGGCTGATGACCCAGGATTACCCATCGGCAACGTCGGTGAGAGTCGATGGCTGGTTGATCACCGAGCCGCACCTGTGGTCGCGCCGTGCTCCCGGCACCACCAGCCTGAGCGCACTCAAGGCCAGCTCGCACCTGGGGGCAAATGCCGAAAACAACAGCAAGGGCTGCGGAGCGTTAATGCGAGTGGCGCCATGTGCATTCTTCGCCAACGCTTTCGACTACGCCGCTCAATCCGCCCGCCTGACCCACGGACATCCCTCCGGTTATCTTGCTACGGGTCTGTTGGCTGACATCCTCCAGCGTCTGATTGATTACCAGACCAGCCTGGAAAATGCGGTGACTTCAAGCCTGGCCCAGCATGGTCAGAAAGCGGGCATGGAGCAAACGCGCAGCATGCTCGAACGTGTGTTGTTTTTCTTCTATGAAGGCTATCGCCCTACACCCCAGCGAATCGCCGAGTTCGGTGGCGGGTGGTTGGCGGATGAAGCCTTGGCCATTGGTCTTTGGTGTGCGCTTTCGGCTGACACCCTGGAAGAGGGCATCATCAATGCGGTGAACCACGATGGTGACAGTAACAGTACCGGGCTGATCGCTGGCCATCTGCTGGGTATCCAGCATGGCACAGCGGCGATCCCGTCGCGGTGGTACGAGCGATTGGAGTTACGTGGGGTGATCGAACAGGTGGCTGAGGATATTGAACGCGTGCCTCGGGATTACTGTGGCCATGGCGGGGAGTTCGATGAACAGATCGAGCGTGCCTACCCCGGGAGCTGAGTGGGCCTAGCCATTAAGTGTGTATCTGAATTTTGGAGAACTGCCATGCCCATCAAGCCCAGGCCTCTTACTTACGTTTGCCGTGATTGCGGGTGGAGGAAAACAGTGGCACCGCAAAGTGATGCACTGCGGTCAGGAGAGTGGTTTGATCGATGTCCCAAGTGCCAGAGCACGTCGTTGACTACCCGACTTCCAGGGTTTTTGGAGCGGACATTGGCCGAATTTTTGTCGCGCCGGTAAATCTATAACAGCCGTATAGCATGCAGGAGTGATATCTAAATGGCATTATTGGGCCCACATGGTTATCTGGCTCAAGAATGTACGTCTTTTGTCGATAGCGAATGAGTTAACCGTCCATCCAAAGGGCAGTTTACCTGCTTAAGCCAAAATCGCGCGTTCATGGGGTATTAGCCTTGCGCTGACAGAACCCGGAGCGCTCTGTTGTAAATCAGTACAGGTTGGACAACATGTCATCAAAGGAATATTTGCATAGCCGTATACGGCAGCAGTTCAGGGAAGGGCTGGACGAGTCCAAACCCGTCACCGGTGACCCTGCGCTGTGCCAAGTGAAACCAGCGCGCTATACGCTCAAGGACGTTGTGCTTTGCGCCTCGGTCCGCCAACAACTTGACGAAGCTTTGGCAAAGATCAAGTACTTCCAGACGATCTACGTCGAGTGGGGATTTGCCAGTGTGGACCCTGCAGGCAAGGGGGTTGTGCTGAACTTCTATGGCCCGCCGGGGACCGGAAAGACGCTTACCGCCGAGGCGTTGGCTGGCAGTCTGGGTAAACCCCTGATGTTCGTCAGTATCGCCGATCTGGAAAGCAAGTTCATGGGCGATACATCAAAGAACATTGCTCAAGTATTCCAGACAGCCCGATCCGAAGGTGCGGTGCTTTTCTTCGATGAGGCGGACACTTTGCTTGGCAAGCGGTTGTCATCGGTTACCCAAGGGATCGATAACGAAGTGAATGCCATGCGCTCGACGATGCTGATCGAGTTGGAAAAGCATGAAGGTGTTGTCGTTTTTGCCACTAATTTTGGCAAGAACTATGACTCTGCGTTCGTTAGCCGTATCTCTCAGCACGTCAAATTTGAACTGCCTGCCATTGAAGAACGCTGCGCTATCTGGTCGAAGATGATTGTTGCAGGTATTCCTCTTGAAGGTTCTCGCGAGGCTTTAGTAGATGCCGTTGCGGCTCTTTCAGAGGGCTTCTCGGGACGGGAAATACGCACCTGTATGCGCCTGGCTCTGCCCAAGCCATTGCTGGAGCAAAACGAGCCCAGACTTGCATTGCGGCATCTGGAAGCAGCGATTGCACAAGTGCGGACAACACTCGCTGACCTGGCAACAGAATCCCGCTCGAGCGCAAATATTAGTTTGGACGCGGCAAGAAAAATGCTTGGCGTCAATAAAGGAGATGGTCATGGGGTGGTTTAGTTCTTTGGTCAGCGGTGTTGCTTCGGTTGTATCCACGGTAGTGAAGGCAAGCTCGACCCTTATCAAAAAAGGCAAGGAAATGGCCGCTAAAGCAATCGGCTGGCTGGCCGATGAGGCCGAGACTTTTGTTGGTGATGTTCAGAAGGTCTGGCGCACGGTTCAACCTTATATCAGTAAGGCGCGGGCCGCTCTGCTGGTGGCCGCGAAGGTAGCGCCTTGGCCTTGGGCCAAAGCTCTGGCGGCGGGTCTGGAGCGCGCGTTGGCGTTCGTGGAAAACCTGGATAAGCATCCAATCGCCGAAAATTTGCAGAAAGCCGTTGACTGGGTTATCCGCATGGCGCGTGAAATCAAGACTAAGATTCTTGATGACCTTGAAATCAAGACGGCCGAGCGCAATGCTCAGGATATTGCCGAGGCCATGTCCATGGTTCCCGAGGAAGAGCGTAAGGCCCTCAAGGCAAGCGAGTTGGTCAACAACTACTTGCTGGTAAAAACCAAGGTTGCTCGAGCCGTCAATCAAAACACAGTAACCGATTTCGAGCATTACCTTCGCATCCGCGCGGCGCAAAAGCTGTTGGCCGGCTATGAGCAAATCATGGATAACTTGCAGTCCATTGATAACGTTGATCCCGATCTGTTTTTCATAATCGAGGTGTCAGCTGGGCTGATTTCGGAGCAACCCGACTTGAGCGAGTCTCAAACCGAGCGGTTGGATCTGCTGACCATCAAGTTGTTCGGCAAGCCGTTGGTGCCATTCGTGTTCGAAGAGATGATTATCGCCTGGGCTCTGGATGTCGACGCCATAGAGCAGCAGTGGGCTGTTCTTAACAAAGAACTGGCCAAGGACAAGGTTATGCGCCGACGTCTAGAGTTGAGCCAGGATATCGAACCGTTGACAGCAGAAGAGCAGGTCTATCTCACCAACCTTGTCATTAGCACTGATAAGGACAGTCAGACATTGCAGTCACTAGATGTCGCGGCGCGGGAGAAACGCAACTATGTGTACGCTTCCGAAGGCTTCCTGCAGTTACTGGAAAAAGACGAGGCCACACTGGTAGAGGAAGATCGCGAATATCTGGCAGAAGAGGGTGCAGAAGTCGGAAAACTACTGATCGAGTGCGCCCAGAATGGACGCGCATGGACCTCGCTGACGCCACAAGAGCGCTCGCTGATCACTGACTTCGCGAACATCTTCAAGGCTGACTGCAAAGCACGTGGTGCAGCGTTCAAGGAAGTCGAGGTAACGGTGTGATTAAGGATATCGTCGAGTTTCTGACTCCCGGGCAGGAGCCCATACAGATCACCTTCTTTTCGATAATCACTCTCGGGGTGGCACTGTCTATCCTGCTGGTGAGTTTCAAGGCCAATGCCAAATCCTGGCAGCGTAAATGGGAGGGTGAGGCGCTCGATGCTTCGCCGACAGGCCTGGAGGTCGAGCACGGCTCTATAAGCGAGCTGAGCCAGGCAGTTTCGACACCCGCAGAAAAGCTTGCCAGCATGATGCCTGGCCTGCTGTTGATTATCGGTTTGTTAGGGACCTTTCTGGGGCTGGGCCTTGCGCTGGACAAGGCATCCTCGATCCTGCAGAGCAGTGGTTCGTCTGTAGGTGCGATGGACGACTCCATGCAGAACCTGATGGCAATGATGCAAGGCCTGGGTACGAAGTTCAAAACCTCTACCTGGGGCATCATCGCGTTCATTCTGCTCAAAATCTGGGAGTCCTGGAGTGGATTTGAAGAGCGCCGGCTGACCTGGTGCATCAACAAGATGAAAGGCGAGCTCGGCCAGGCTCGTGATTTGCGCGAGCAAGAAAAACTGGCCAGTGAAGAAAAGCAACACGACTCGCTGATGGGCTCCACCCAATTGATCGTTGACGCATTACGGGCCCAGACTGAAGGCCTGAGAGTGGAAATGGCCAAGCAAAACGTTAGAGCGCTGCAAATGGGTGAGAGGCGCCATAAGGACTGGTTGGAAAACTTCGAGGCGGTGGTGCAAGGCTTCGCCGGGCTGAAGGTGAGCAATCAAGAACTGGCTGAGCAGGCAGCCGCGCGTGATGCGAGTCACTTCGAGGCTGTGGTGCAAGGCGTCGCCGGATTGCAGGCGAGCAATCAGGAACTGGCCGAGCAGGCAGCCGCGCGTGATGCGAGTCACTTCGAGGCTGTGGTGCAGGGCGTCGCCGGACTGCAGGCGAGCAATCAAGAACTGGCCGAGCAGGCAGCCGCGCGTGATGCGAGTCACTTCGAGGCTGTAGTGCAGGGCGTCGCCGGACTGCAGGCGAGCAATCAGGAACTGGCTGAGCAGGCAGCCGCGCATGATGCGAGTTTCATCAAGGCTATTGAGCCGCTGGGCGATATTGCATCGTTTACGGGGCAATCGAATCAGCTGTTGGCCGACTTCACCGGAAAAAGTCGTGAGAACCAGTTAGCGCTGCAGCAAGCGGGTGAAACCATGGGGACGGCAGCTCAACAGGTTGCGACCGCAGCCTCAAGCCTTGAGGCGGTCGTGGATAACCTGAGCCGGGAAATGTCGGAAGTCCTGCAAAGTGTCAAAACCGACCTCAATGGGGTCATGACAGGAATGAACAAGGACTTCACTCGCAATCTGTCCGGTATGGCCAATCAGATGGAAGGCGCGACCAACAAACTGGCGGACATCATGGAGTCGGTCAAGGCCGACCTGGGTGGCACCATCCAAATCATGAGTGACGGCTTCAAACAGAACATGGTCGGCATGGCCGGCGATTTGCGCCAGGCCACTGACAACATATCGACTTCGATTAGCGGGATGTCCGAGACCGTCAACACGGCTATGGAGGAGGTGGCGAAGAATATCGAAAACGCTTCGAAGATCCAAAAAGCGACCAGTTTGCAGTTCTCCGATATGAGCGCAGGACTGAGCCAGAGTGTCGTGGTGATGACGGCAAACATGGATGCTATCGGGAAGCGTATGGACGATGGCCTTGAATCTGTTGCCTCCAATACCCAAAAAATCGGCGGGTTGGCGAAAAAATTCACAGTGATTGCCGACTCCATCGAGACGCTGCCCACCACGTTGCAACAGGTTGCCGAGGGCGTCGAAAAAAGCTCCGCGAATGTCTCCTGTGGCCTTGAACAGGTCGTCGGTATTCTTAGCCAGAGTGACCGTTATTCCAGTGCTGCCGAAGCCATCTTGAAAATGCCTGGTTCGATCGACGAGCTGACCAGTCGGCTTGCGCTTCCTCGGAACGAACTCTTACAGATGCAAAAGTCCCTGACGCAGTTGGTCGCAGTTGCCAATGGCATCAAAGACCGCGTGCAAGACTTCAAACCCGCTGAGGACTTGCAAGAGGCATGAAAGAGAAACCTAACGAGTGGGTCTCGATCTCCGACCTTATGGCTGGCGTCATGGCAGTCGTCATGCTGCTGTTGGTCTTGTCGGTTCTGCAGAATAAATTTGCCGCACTCAAGCGCGAGCAGGAGAAAAACCAGAGCGTGCAGACAGCGCAGCAACGCATGGTGGACATGTTGAAGTCGATGCAGACCACCATGGACGAGCAGGGCGAATCCGGTCTGGTGTCCTTCGACCTGGCCGGTTCCAAGATCACCTTGCGCGACCGGATTTTTGCCCGTGGCAGTGCTTGTGTGACCGATGAGGCCCGGCATGCCCTTTCGCGTCTAGGGGCGAAAGTAGCTGAGTTCGTCAATGGTTCGACTCAGGCTCAGGTATTCGTGGAGGGTCACACCGACAACGTGCTGGTGACAAGGCCAGTGACCGATTTTGGCAAGTTCTGCACCGTCTATGACGACAACTTCACGTTGTCTGCGGCCCGCGCCAGGGAAGCACGCAAACTGTTGATTCAGATGCTGGACGAGCAACAAGCTAAGCGCGTCATCGTCGCAGGGTTTGGTGATTCGCAACCCTTGCCGGGCATTGAGCCTGGCGATGAGCGCAATCGACGGGTAGAAGTCCAGTTTCTCAATCGTCCGTCTGCGAGAACGTTATAACCAGAGGCATCAGTTTTGCTGTCCATTCATAGGGGGAGGCTTGAAAACCCTCCCGGGTGCTGGAAAGGAACTCCGATTTAATGGCTATCGTTTGCACACAGGTATCAACAGTCAAGAATCTGCTGGAGATGCAGCTGTATGTCCCTGACTTTCAACGTCCCTACAAGTGGCAGACGCATCATGTCAGTCAATTGGTAGAGGACTTGATCGGGCATCAGAACAAGAGCCGATACCGTTTGGGGACCGTGGTGTTACATCAGTCAGCCGACCAAGCTTCAAAAGCAGTCGTAGATGGCCAGCAGCGCCTCCTGACCTTGACATTACTGTGCCATTTGCTGGATGCCGACCAGTTTTGCCGGCCACGTTTTCTAGAGCAGCGCTTCGATAACCCGACGACTGTTCGCAACTTGCAACACAACGCGTCCGTCATCGATGCCCGACTCAAATCGCTTGCACAAGCGGAGCGTGAAGGGCTGCTGGATTTCTTGCTCAATCGCTGCGAGCTGATTTGTGTTGTGCTGGATGATCTGAATGAAGCCTTTCAGTTTTTTGATTCGCAAAACGCACGTGGAAAGGAACTGGCTCCCTACGATTTGCTCAAGGCGTTTCATCTTCGAGAGATGTCGCATGAGTCGGAGGCAGAGCGGATTGAGTGTGTCGCCAAGTGGGAGGTACAAGTCCGCCCTCGGGATCAAACGCCAAGCCTGCGGCTGATCATGAGCGACGTGCTATTTCGTATCCGGCGCTGGTCCGTGGATCGTTCTGGCATCGGATTTAGCCGGCACAACATCGATGTATTCAAAGGTATCAGTTTGCAGAGCAACCACTACCGTTTGGCTAAACCCTTGCAGGCGCTGAACTACCTGGTCGATCAGTACAACGCGGATCCGATTCGGCAGTGGGACAGACAGCGTATGGTTTTCCCATTCGTTGCCGATCAGACACTGATGAATGGCAAACGATTCTTCGAATTCGTCCAGCACTACATCGAGCTCTACACGGAGCTGTTCGTTCACGAGAAGCTTGAGCTTGCCCCTCTTATCCATACACTGGCTCGCTACAAAGGGCGTCATCGCGCGGGTGATCGATATGTGCGTCAGCTTTTCGAATGTACGCTGCTTTTCTACTACGACCGCTTTGGCGATCTGGAGCTGGAACGCGTGGCAAAGCTCTGCTTTCTGTGGAGCTATCGAATCAGGCTGGAGCAACAGCGGGTGGTGCAGGAATCCATCGATAATGCGGCTCAGGCCCAACGTGGTCTGTTTCGGGTAATTCAGCGCGCGTTGCATCCGCAAGAAGTCATGGCGTTTACCCAATCACCTGTAACCGCTATCAGAGCGACGAATGTTGAAGATCTGGCCGCCATTTTCCAGTCGGCGGGCTACCTGGAGCAAGTACGATGAGTGAGTTCATACAGGCGTTATCGGTCGCGGAATTGTTTGGTGTGGGTGCCTATAAGATCCCTCTCTACCAGCGCAACTATGCCTGGGGAGAGGCAGAGATAGAACAATTGCTGCGCGACATCCTGGACATGGCCCTGTGTGATTGCTCAAGCACCTACTACCTCGGCACACTGGTCGTGTGGCGGCGACCCGACGAGGCCGATGTATTTGAAACCATCGACGGTCAACAGCGGCACACGACCCTGAGCCTGATACTGGCGGTACTGAAAAATGAGTACTTGGAGTCGCTCGACGGAATTTCGCAGATCAATCTTCATTTCGATGGGCGCCCCGGATCAGAGCGAACCCTGGCCAGACTGTTCAACACAGCCCGTCATGATGAGTCAGAAGAACCAGCATTGCGCGCGGGGTACGAAATTGCCAAGCGTTACCTCAGTAATGAGCGCCGCGAGTCAGTACAGAAACTGAGTCAGTACCTGTTGGCCAATGTACGGCTTCTACGGGCGATCGTTCCGCACGATACTGATTTGAATCATTACTTCGAAATCATGAACAACCGGGGTGAGCAGCTCGAAAAACATGAAGTTCTGAAGGCCCGTTTATTGCAACAGCTGGACGTCCATGAACGCACCTGCTTTGCGCGAGTCTGGGAAGCGTGCGCCGAGATGAACCGCTACGTACAGTTGGGTTTGGGTACTCTTTCTAGAGCTCGGGTATTCGGCGAGGACTGGAACGATTGCCCAGCAGATCCGGATGCACTATTCAGCGCATGGACGGATGACGACCTATCTAGTGTGGCAGAGCCGTTGCACCGTATCATTGCCCTGCGACGCTTCCATGAGCGTGAGCAAGTCAATGCCGAAGACGTGGAAACCGGTGCCTTCAATTCGATCATCAGCTTTCCGAATTTCCTGTTACAGGTTCTGCGTGCCACTACGGGCCGTGATATTCCGCTTGATGACAAACAACTACTGAGCGTTTTTGACAGTCATCCGCTTGACCCTCGTAGTTTCATTCTCGACCTGCTGAAGTGTCGCCTGCTGTTCGACCGCTTTATCATCAAGCGCAGCAGTGCAGATGATTGGAGTCTTCAGAGTTTGAAGCGTTACGCAACAGGATTTGGTTACGTCAACAGCATCGATAACGAAGATACCCATCAGCAATTGATCATGCTGCAATCGATGTTTCATGTGTCATTCCCTGCCCAGGTCTACAAACACTGGCTCAATGCGAGTTTGCGTTATCTATGGCAAAACGGGAGCGCTGGCCGCGACTTTCTGGCGTTCCTTGAAACCTTGAGTAGTGGGATTTTCTACGGGCGCTTTGGTCGCTCCCTCGTCGACTACTACGACCTGATTTACAACAATGCCAAACCTGATGCTTATTTCGATACCCACTGCTTGAACCAGGGCACACTGGTTCAGAACTTTGTGTTCAACCGGCTGGACTACCTGCTCTGGAAAGCCGTTCCACGCAAGAATTTCCCAGGGGTAGAAATGGACTATATACGGAGTCGACACAAGCACTTCAAGTTCACATTTCGTAGCTCGGTCGAGCATTTCTACCCTCAACAGCCTATTGCAGGTCAGGCATTGGTGGCATCGGAAGCGTTACCGGCCGGCGTCGATAACTTCGGCAATTTGTGTCTGATTAGCCATGACCGCAACTCGAAACTCAGCAATCACTTGCCCAAGGCGAAAAAGGATTACTACCAGACGCAGGCCGGTGGTGAGCCATTTACCGAGAGTCTGAAACAAGCGTTCATGATGAGCTATGCGGATTGGGGACCGGAATATCCCGAGAACATCACCGCCCATGCTGCAATGATGGTGGAAGTTTTGCTGGCTGGGTAAGCGGTGCGCTTCAACAAGGTTGCGCTACGCAACTTGTCGTCTCAACACGAATAATGGGCTCATTGACGATTTATCGAGGGTGCACCTCATGACCCATAACTCTGATCATTCGCTGCTCGACAACGTTCTGCCGACCGCCTGGCACGGATTAACGCGGCGTTTGCTCAAGCTGAGGAGTTCATCATGGTCATGCCTGTGCGACCTTTCACCCATGTCTGTGAAGATAGCGGCCGGAGTCGAACGGTCATTCCCAGCAGTGATGTGCGGATTCCACGACACTTGGACACTCAGCCCACGATCATTTGGACACTCGTTCCACGCTCACTTGGACACCTGATCCACGTCCACTTGGCCAGGCAGTCGGAGCGCAGCGACGCAGGTTTGCATTGTTAGTCTGAAGTCCCTGCCGTCGTCAATTTCGTTGCGCGCCTGCGCATCGATTCGCCCTTCAGTTCGATCCGATAAGCGTTGTGTACCAACCGGTCGAGGATCGCATCGCCCAGGGTCGGATTGCCGATCAGCGCATGCCATTTGTCCACTGGCATCTGGCTGGTCACGAGCGTCGAGCGGTTGCCGTAGCGGTCGTCCAGCAGTTCGAGCATGTCGCGCCGTTGCGCAGCGGTAAACGGCGCCAAGCCCCAGTCGTCCAGGATCAGCAAGTCGGTCTTGGCATAACCCGCCATCAGTTTCGCGAAGCGCCCATCGCCGTGGGCCAGGCCCAGCTCTTCCATCAAGCGCGGCAGGCGCAGATAGCGCACGCTGTAACCGTCGCGGCAAGCTTTGTGGGCCAGCGCGCAGGCGAGCCAGGTTTTACCTACGCCAGTCGGGCCGCCGATGATCAGGTTCAGGCCGTCGCGCAGCCACTGGCCGCTGCCCAGTTGCAGGATCAGCGATTTGTCCAGGCCGCGCGGGCTGCGGTAGTCGATGTTGTTGGCGCTCACGCCGAATTGACCCACGTGCTGACGCAAGACTGACCCATCTCCAAATCCGCACAAATCCAGAAAAAGGTAACAGTTCGCTAGGTATCAGACTGGGTCACTGGCATCTCGGCAGCTGGGTCAATTCCACGTCGGCGCCAACAATCGAGGAGCCGCTGGGATAGATGAACAGTCTATTGACCAGTTTGAGCAGAAGCTGCAACGGAACCTGTACAAGGTATGGAATCGGATGTCATCAGGTTCCTACTTTCCACCGCCAGTGCGGCAAGTGGAAATTCCGAAGCAATCAGGCGGCAAACGCAAACTGGGTATTCCAACAGTGGCTGATCGGGTGGCTCAGACCGTCGTCAAATTGCTCATAGAGCCAAGTCTGGACTGTCTGTTCCATCCGGATTCCTATGGATACCGGCCGGGGAAATCAGCCAAACAGGCGGTCGAGATCACTCGCAGGCGCTGCTGGAATATGAATTGGGTGGTGGAGTTTGATATCAAGGGAGCTTTTGATCATATCGATCATGAGCTGCTGCTCAAAGCAGTAAGGCATCATGTGAAGGACGACTGGATTCTGTTGTATATCGAACGGTGGCTTAAAGCGCCGTTTGAGACTGCTGACGGCGTTCAAGTACCGCGTGAAAGCGGCACACCCCAAGGTGGGGTTGTCAGTCCCTTATTGATGAATCTGTTCATGCACTATACGTTCGATGCCTGGATGCAAAGGTCTTATCCGGGATGTCCGTTTGCCCGCTATGCCGACGATGCGGTGGTTCACTGCCGCAGCGAAAAGCAAGCGTATGAGGTCATGGCGGCAATCAAGGCACGGTTGGAAACATGCCTGCTGACCATGCACCCGGAAAAGTCAAAGATCGTTTATTGCAAGGACAGTAACCGCAAAGCAACCTACCCGATGACGCAGTTCACGTTTCTAGGATTCACCTTTCGGCCACGAGAGGCACAGGGTAATAATGGACGCCGCTTCACCAGCTTCCAGCCTGCTGCCAGTAACGAGGCTTTGAAACGGATGCGCCAGCAAACGCGCCGCTGAAATATCCAGCGGCAAACACCGGCCAGCCTTCTGGATCTGTCAAAGCGGTACAACGCTACTCTTCGAGGGTGGTGGAACTACTATGGTGCGTTTTACAAAACAACGATGCACAAGGTCTTCGATCATTTTGACTTGAAGCTAAAGCGATGGGCACGTCAGAAATACAAACCACTGGCCGGGCACAAGCGCCGCAGTGCTGACTGGCTCAATCGAATGAAGAAAGCCTGTCCATCGTTGTTCGTGCACTGGCATGTCTTTGGAAATGCGGTTCGACTGGGCAACGGGAGCCGTATGAGTTGAGAGGCTCACGTACGGTTCTGCGAGAGGCTGAAGGTGAAACTCCTTTGGTCTACTTACCAGCCTTCCGGGTGGCTGAGTCGATACTCTTGCCAGAGCAAAGCCAGGGTTACGCCGGGGCGGCGTAATTCAGCGTGGACATGAGCCCAATCAGGCATCGGCCGTTGATCGCTGGGGAGGTCGGGTGGTGGTGGGTAACGACACTGCTGCAACTGCGCATCGCTCGCTGCGAACGGCCATGGGCATTATCGAGTTTAATTTAGACGGCAGTATTCTTGATTCCAGCCAGAACTTCCTGAATCTGGTCGATTACAGTCTGGCGGAACTCAAAGGCAAGCATCATCGTTTGTTCTGCAAGCCTACGCTAACCAACAGCAGCGAATACCAGGACTTTTGGCGACGTCTGAAGACAGGTACCCACTTTACAGGCAGCCATCCAATAAACATGGGGTGTTGGACGGCCTACGCCAGTGATGTTTAGTTGCAGGAAGCGTGAGCCCATGAATGCATCAGCGAAGTTCGCCTGTTTTACCGGGGCTCACCCGTGAAGTTCGTGCGAGGCGGGTATTTCACCTAATCGGGAAGTCTTTTCCAGAGCTTTTCTAGGGAGGGTCTGAAGCACCAGATTTTTTGATGCTCTTGCTACTTCTTTCTCAAAAATCATGAGTCGTTCGAAAAAGCAGACCTTCCCCAGCAGAAACTATTGTTAGATTTTTTAATTGTGTTTTTTGATCATTTAATTCAAATGGTATTTTACTGTGATTGAGGTTTCTAGCCATAGCCAGGGTTGATAGCTGACAGTAAGAAAGATTTTCAATAACATAATTGATAATACGTTTTTTGTTCAGGAGGTTTAAAAGTTAGTATTTTTTAGAGGTCGCCTAGAAAAACACTATCATCAGCCAAGACGGGCCTGAGGTTGTGCTGGGCGGAGTAAAAGCATGTGCTTTATTTGGCCGCTAAGTAATTGTTTGTCTGCTGATAATTTCGTCATCGAAAACTGGGTATTTAATTATCGGTGCGGACGTTAGTTTCGAATTGTGTGGCAGTACAGATTTCACTAGCGGCTTTTTAAAATACTATTTAGAGAGCTGCTTGTACAGCGGCCTGCTGGCCTTTAAGGCGATACCGTATCTACCATTTTTTACTGTCTCATGTGCGACGAGTGCGGCAAGAATGGTGGGACTGATACTGTTATACTCTAAAAGATTTGCTACTCCTCGTGCAAAATAAGCTGCGCTAATGTAATCTATAATGGCATAGAGATATCATTCAATGTTTAACGCCTTGCCCGGGGAGGAGCGTGATGGATATGAATAGTGGAGCCATTATAGGATCCTTGGCAAAAATTTTGCCGGAAGTCGAAGATTGCTTTTCGCTCAGGAAAATTACAGATTGGTTAGTTCATGAACTACGCGCTGACTCTGCTTGGCTGTTAAGCTTTCGTGTGACCAAATCATACAACATACTAGCTGAATCTTCCGCGAGCGATGCCATGTTGACTAATTTTATCGGTTCGACTGAGGGGGAGCGCTCGGATCGGCTAGAGGCCATCAAGCAGGACACCTTGAAGGACGAACTTAGCTTTGTTAGTTATCCAGGGTCAGAGTCCAATGTGAAGTTTGATTTTTTCTCCGTACCCATAAGGAATAAGAGCGGGGAGATAGACGGTGCATTGATAGCTGTATTTTCAGGCTGGTCCTCGGACTCCTCCCTGCGTTTTAGCACTCTCGAACTTTTGGCCATAAATGTTTCGCTTCTCTGGAGAGTGCAACTTGTTTCTGACGAGCCGGGATTCTATGTCTCAAAATTAGAAAACAAGCGCAATATGATTTTTGAAAACTCCCCCATCCCTATTAATGCATTCAATTCGGCAGGTAGATGCATAATTTGGAATAGGGCCTGTACTGAGCTGTTTGGTTGGAGCGTTGATGAGGTACAGTCCCATGAAACCCCATTGTCACTTTTTTACCCGGACCAAACAACCTTGACAGAGGTACTTTCAAGTATATCCACCGCTTTTGCGCGCGGCTCCCGAGATTGGAACCCTCTAACAAAGAGCGGAAAGGTCCTAACCACTCGCTGGTCTAATATTGAGCTGCCCGATGGCCTGATATTAAACATAGGGCTTGATGTGACAGAGGAGAAGCGTTTAGAGTCGGAGTTAAAGTTGCTCGCCGCCACTGACCACTTGACTGGGCTCCTTAACAGGCGAGAGTGCCTAACTAAAGTTAATGCTGAGATCCAGCGCAGCCGGCGCTACCCTGGGCGTAAATCAACCGCGCTACTAATGGATCTCGATCATTTTAAAAAAATAAATGATACGCATGGGCATTTGGCAGGTGATGCAGTTATATGCCATTTTGCAGAGATCATAAAGTTAGAGGCTCGCAGTATTGATATTGCGGCTCGAATTGGTGGAGAAGAGTTCTTTATCTTTCTTTTAGATGCCGGTGTTGAGTCGGCATTAGTGCTCGCCGACAGAATGATCCATCGTCTTCGCTGCACACCTTTTACCTACATGGGGGCTGAAATTAAGCTCACAGTTAGCATCGGAGTTTCAGAGCTATCTAAAACGGATGTTACGCCTCAAGATTTATTTAAACGTACGGACGAAGCCATGTATAAAGCAAAAAAGCTTGGTAGGAATAGAGTTGAAGCCCTATAGGTGGTGTTTTTCATGCTGAACAAGCCGCTTCTGATCTCCGCGGCTTGGAACGCTTACATGCGTCGCCAGATAAAACAGCGACAGGCCGCCGAGCGTGCGTTGAACGATCAACTGGAATTCATGCGATCACTGGTCAACGGGACGTCTCACCCGATTTACGTGCGTGATCGTCAAGGGCTGCGGCAAAGTTGCAACGACAGTTACCTTGAAGCGTTCTGTGTGAAGCGTGAAGACGTTATCGGCAAAAGCATCATGCAGGGCAACTTGAGCAATGCACTGTAAGCCCGGGACTATCAGGCCGACTATCTACGCGTCGTGACCGAGGGCATTCCGCTGGTTCTCGACTGTCCGCTACACATCGGTGGCCGCAGGCTGACGATTTATCACTGGATTCTTCCCTACCGTGATTCGAGTGGTGAAGTGCAAGGCATCATCGGTGGCTGGATCGACATCAGTGAGCGGCGACAATTGTTCGATGATCTGCGTTGCGCGAAAGAGCGCGCCGATGAAGCCAACCGGGCCAAAAGCACGTTCCTGGCGACCATGAGCCATGAAATCTGCACCCCGATGAATGCAATGATAGGGTGAATTTGTAGAAAATTAATCGAGCGTTGACTGCCCGGTCTCTTTCCGACTAGCGGATCTAGTGACCCGCAGCAAATAGTATTACTATTACCGGATAAAAATTTTATGGGTAGGGATGCTTGTGAAAGAAAACGAAAATTCACTCGGCTTTAAGACATGGCAATGTGAGTTTCTCCAAAGCCATGTCTTGGATGAGCAGGACTATGACCGCGCCTTTTCCGCCGCCGAAAGGCTCAAGTTTCGCGATGCGGTGACTGATGGAGAATGGCTAGAAATGGTCTGGCTAGCCAATGCGGCTTTTTGTCATCGCTGAATATAGGAAAAAAAGCCCATGCTAGTGTCCTGTCTCAGAAATAAATTTCTAGCCTGAGCTATGCTTCTGTGGCTTGGAGTGATCACATGAACTCTCAGGACATCGTGCTCAGTGAAGACGAACAAATTGAACTGAGTCGACGCATAAGGTCAGCCACTATCAGTCAGCGCGACGGTCGTCGGGCGCGGGTGATTTTACTGGCGGCTCAAGGCCGTTCGCGCAACGAGATTGCCCAGTAACCGGCCTCTCCGTTGTGTCAGTCACGCGCTGGTGCAAGCGTTTTCAAGAGCTGCGTCTGCAAGGCCTGGTGGACCTGCCCGGACGAGGTCGCAAGCCATCCTTGCCGGCCGAAGCGTTGAAGCGAACCCTTGAACAAGTCACTCAGCCGCGTATCGGTCAGCCCCGCTGGAGCTGTCGAAGCATGGCTCGAGTCGCCGGCATTTCACCGGCCAGCGTCCAGCGGATATGGGCCGCCAACGACATAAAACCGCACCTGACACGCACCTTCAAGCTGTCCAACGACCCGAACTTCGAAGAGAAATTCTGGGACGTCATCGGGCTGTATCTGGCGCCTCCCGATAAAGCCCTGGTGGCCTTCAAAAAGCTGCGCCAATCGGAGCTGCTGTACTGGCGGCCCAGGTCTGAGTGAATCATCACCTCCTGCTTCGGTTTACGCCTCCACCAAAGGACTGCTTTTGGCCATCAACAGAAGCAGGCACTAGACTGACATGGGCCTGACCGGACAACTAAAGGTGCTATCTCAACGGCTCAATGTAGCTTAAGGCCATTGCACGATGATTGCTGAGTACTGCAGCGTGGAGTTTCGGTTGCTGGTTCAGGCTGCCCCGTAACCTGATGACAGGGTTACAGCAAAAAAACCGCAGAATCCGGTGGGCAGCAGCGCAAACCCACCCCCGAACGCAATCAACTCAGAAAGTCGTCTTTACTTGCAGCCCAAATACCAGCGCGTTATCAATGTTCTCTCCCGAAAACGCTCCCGGCTCAATGATGTATTGCACATCCGGGCGCAGGGTCAACCAAGGCCTGGCCTGGTAACCATAGCTCAGTTCGATCAGTTGCTCCGCGCTATCCAGGTTAGGGAAGGCTTCGCCGTTGGCCTGAGCGGTGTCTTCGAGGACGTCGCGACTGCGCGGGTTGGGTACGGCGCGACCGTAACCCAGGGCGACGGTGTCACGTCGACGGCGTTCGAAGGGTTTGTACAGGACGACGCCGGTACCGTACCACTTGGTAAACGGCGAAGCGGCGCTGCTGGCTGCCGAATACTGACCGAAGACATGCAGGCTGCGGCCAGGCGAAGCCTCGGAGTTCCACACGGCCTGGTCGATCAGCAGGTACTGGCCGCCGCGGCCGGCCACTTCCTTGTCGCTGCCGATGCGCTTGACGTTGGGGACGGCGCAAACACAGCAGCCACATGTTCGCTGCGCGGCGAACAAAAACGATCATCGACTGACACTTCGGTCGATCAAGCTTGCGTCCTCGATGCCCGATGATGCTGCACGAGTATAGATGTCATAATGATATTGTCGTCAAGCAGGGCGCCCAAAAAAAATTTTGAGACTAAGTCAATCATCGAACTCTATGAGCTGCTGGAGAGCGGCAATGGAGCGGTTCAGTGGCGAGTGCCCCCAGAGTCGATTCTGCGTGGCGAGCTCTAATGGGATGCTACGGAAATTTAAGCTTTTCCACTTTAAGGAAAGGATTGTCGGCAGGTACAGGTGCAGTTTCGAATAACAGTGCCGGTTTTTCTAGTAGGTAACCTTTGAGTTTTGCTTTCTTTCGAGGACCTTCGACCTGACAGATCCAGATGTTCAAACCATCACCCCGTTTCCTATGGACCTTCAGTTTTTCGAACTGCTTCTGCACCCAACGCCATTCTTCAATCTCTTGATCGGCACCATTGGCGATGCCAGGAAACTCCTGAACATAACGTTGGAAGAGACCAGGTGTTACCAGAAACACAGTACCGCTCACCGTGTGGATTTTAGCCTTGCTGTCGTTGATGATCAGCTTGTGGCTCAGGATGCCTTCCTTGATCCAATTCAGGAATGCCTGGCCTGGGTTGTCCGAAGGGAGGCTCGAACTTTCGCGAGGGATTTCTGAGTGTGTATCACTGGTCTCGGGATCAGCCAATTCGAACATGTCCAGCAGTGTTCCGAGGTAGTCGGCATCTTCCATGGCCAAGGGATCTAGCTGCGATTGGCGTTGACGTGATTCTGTAATGGCCGCTTGGGATACCAGTGGCGATGCCGGAGAGGGAGTCGGGTTGTCCTCGACCGCAACGCTCACCGTTCCGGTGAAAGTCTCGGGACGGTCTTCGTTCCCCCAGATCAATGACGGTTGAAGGCGCAGAAAGGTAAAGCTCTGCTGCCAGTTGCCTTGAGTCACGAGTGCAGTCCAGATGGCTTTGCCTTCTGGAGTCGACTCGACTAGCCCATGCGATTGCAGTTCGTCGAACACGGCGATATTGGACGAGGGAATGCCCTCAACTGATTGCGCCAGCAGATAGGATCGCAACTTGTCCGTGACCGCCTTGCTGACGAGCCAGAGTGCGTCTTGAGTCAACCAACCCGCGGCACCCGGCTGGTTGAGTTTCAGCTGGTGCTGAACCAGATGGCGTAGCCCAGTGATCAAGTGATGTTGCAGGGCATGGATCGACGCTTGTAGTGCCTTGCTTGGGTTGCCACCGATGTTTTGCGCGGTGGAGACGCGGTCGGCCTGAATCACCAGTTCGCCGAGTACGCCGGCGCGTTCGTATTGGCCGGCCAGGACATACAGCAGGCTGGCCCACAGCGACGGAAAGCCACTGAGCCAGTCCAGAATAGTGCGGTCGAGAATCTGGGTGTGGAGCAAGCCTGCGGCGGCGCCGTGCAGGTGGTAGTCGCGACCCTTGAGGTAGCGAAAGCGGTAGGGCTGATCCAGGGGACCCTGCCAAGGATGCCAAACACGGCCATCCTGGCGTTCGACCTGCAGGTCGACGGCGATCTTGCCGATGTCATGCAGCAACGCGCCATAGGCGATAGCGGCGGACCAGGCGTCGGTTTGGGCGGCTTGGTCTTCGGGGGCGGCGCCGGTGGGGAGCAGATAGGACTGGCGCAGTTTCAAACTGCAGGCGACCAACTCCAGGCCATGGTCGAGCATGCCGCCGAGGTACGCATGGTGGTGCGTTTCGCTGGCTGGGAGTTGCTGGACCTGTTCGGCGTAGCGATGGATCGGATTTAAATAGAGCTGGATGAACTGCGCCTGGGAGAGGGCGGTGTACTGCCAGATGCGATCGAGCAACTGGCGGCGGTGTTCCGCGGCTAACAAGCTGTGGGCCTTCTCGACGGGCAGGTAACCTTCGGCGACGCTCACGGTCGGTGGCGGAAGAGGCTTCTGCCTTTTGCGGCGAAATAGACTGAACATCGTGACCTCCGGCAGGTGGCGAGGTCAGTGGCCTTTTAGCCTTTTCGGGTAGCGCTCTTACCCTTGAGGCCCCATTCCCTTCCAACCCTTACCCGTCCTTTTGGCTGGTAACCTTTTGCGCGGCAAGGGGAATATCGATACTGCTGGGCATCGTATTGTTGAGGGGCGTGCTGGTTCGGAAAAGGCAAGAGTCGGTACACTGCGGGGTATATTTTTTGGGGCGAGCGATGAA
>NZ_JASCPK010000079.1:0-27166 GCF_029959385.1 Pseudomonas sp. PS01303 | reverse complement strand
GCCTTGCTCCTACAGTGAGTCATACTTGTAGGAGCAAGGCTTGCCCGCGATCGAGTGCGCAGCACTCGCCATGGACGACGCGGTATCAGGCGCTACGCACCACACTCATCCGCGAAACCACCGGCAACTTGCCCAGCAGCGCAAAAACCGGCGCCGTCACCTTCAACCAGATATTCGCCGCGTGATACGCGAACGGCGTGTAATAACCCCAGCCCAACGCCCACACCGCCAGCAAAACCCCACCGATGTAATCGTCCTGGCCCCAATGCGCACCAGCCACCAGTCGCGGCAACATGAACAACACCGCCAAACCCCACACCGTCAAAAACTGCCCGACCGTACGGCTGAACACGCCCATGAACAGCGCCCAGATCAACAACACCGAGGCGTGATCACCGGGGAAACTCTGGCTGGAGCGATCTTTAATTTCCCAGGTTTTTTCCAGATCCGGGAAGTAGTCGCTGATGTGCACGGCGCCCTCAAGCACCATCGACGGACTGCTGTGCTGCCAATCCATGTAGTCGGCGAACTTGGAAAACAGTGCGCGAATCACCACCATCAACAACAGAATTGACAGAAAACCGAAAAAAGCCCGGCGCACGTCAATCGCCTTGAACACCCAGTCGCCCTTGATCAGCAGCGTCAGCAGGATCAGGCCAACGACGATGTCGAACGGACGCATACTTGCAATTGCCCAGATGTGGAGCCATATGGGGTTGCTGGCCAGCGGTGTATTGAGTGAGCGAAACAGCCACTCGTCGAAAATCACACACAGCGCGTTGCCCGTAGGCCATAACCAGAAAGCCAGTAGTGCTAATGGCACCACGTTGCACAGAACCAGCCGGCCGAGGTTCCACCTTGATTGGAACAAACCCGGATTGTTCATAAAATGCCTCCCATGGCAGAGCAGTCGGCACCAAAAGGGGTGCCAAGAAGCGCAAATTTTCACGTCTTGTAACCATTTTGTCACCACTTTCAGATACCCAGACCTATGACCGACCTACCGGATACCGATTTCACCCAACGCTTCATCTTTGATGACAGCGACACCCGTGGCGAACTGGTCGCGCTTGAGCGCAGCTACGCCGAAGTCCTCGCCAAGCACCCGTACCCGGAGCCGGTTGCGCAATTGCTGGGCGAGCTGATGGCCGCCGCCTCGTTGCTGGTGGGCACCCTCAAGTTCGATGGACTGCTGATTCTGCAGGCGCGTTCCGAAGGCCCGATCCCGATGCTGATGATCGAGTGCTCCAGCGACCGCGACATCCGTGGTCTGGCGCGTTATCACGCCGATCAGATCGCCCCGGACGCCACCCTCGCCGACCTGATGCCGAACGGTGTTCTGGCCCTGACCGTCGACCCGACTGTCGGCCAGCGCTACCAGGGCATTGTCGACCTCGACGGCGAAACCCTGTCCGATTGCTTCACCAACTATTTCGTCATGTCGCAACAGGTCGGTACGCGCTTCAAGCTGTTCGCCGACGGTCGTCGCGCCCGTGGTTTGCTCCTGCAGCAATTGCCGGCCGATCGTCTGAAAGACGAAGAAGATCGCGCCGCCAGTTGGCAGCACATCACCGCGCTGGCCACCACCCTGACCGCCGATGAATTGCTTAGCCTGGACAACGAAACCGTGCTGCATCGCCTCTACCACGAAGAGCAGGTGCGTCTGTTCGATGTGCAGAATCTGCGCTTCCGTTGCAGCTGCTCGCGGGATCGTTCGGGCAATGCGCTGGTCAGTCTGGGTCTGGAAGATGCGCAAGCGTTGGTCGCCGAACAGGGTGGCACCGTCGAGATCGATTGCCAGTTTTGCAACGAGCGCTACCTGTTCGATGCAGCGGATATCGCTCAATTGTTCGCTGGCGCCGGTGTCGACACGCCATCCGATACCCGGCACTAAAACGGTTCAGCGCAGGTAAATTCACTGCTCAAACGCGCAATTACGCCGTTACGACGGGAGGGCCCTACTCTTTTTGGGCGTTTCTGGCATAATCCGGCCCACTTTTTGTCGCGGTAGTAGTGCACGACTTTCTACTACAAAACGTTTGGAGCACACTCGGCCACTGGCCGACGGGGAATCTCATGACGCAAGCCAATAACGCCGTGTACACCGATCTGAGTGTCGATGATCTGGTAAAAGAAGCCTTGAATCGCGGTGAGGGCGAGCTTGCCGATACCGGCGCTCTGGTTGTTCGCACCGGTCACCGCACCGGTCGTTCGCCTGTTGACCGTTTCATCGTTGAAGAGCCTTCCACCCAGGCTGCTATCGCCTGGGGCCCGATCAACCGCAAGTTCCCGGCCGACAAGTTCGACGCGCTGTGGGCTCGTGTCGAGGCGTTCAACAACGCGCAAGAGCACTTCGTTTCCCACGTGCATGTAGGCGCAGCTGAAGATCACTACCTGGCCGTGAAGATGACCACCCAGACTGCCTGGCAGAATCTGTTCGGTCGTTGCCTGTTCATCAACCCGGCCCAGTACAACCCGGCCGGCCGTGAAGAGTGGCAAGTGCTAAACGTGGCCAACTTCGAGTGCGTGCCTGAGCGTGACGGCACCAACTCCGACGGTTGCGTGATCCTCAACTTCGCACAGAAAAAAGTGCTGATCGCCGGCATGCGTTACGCCGGTGAGATGAAGAAAGCCATGTTCTCCGTGCAGAACTTCCTGCTGCCGGCCGCTGACGTGCTGCCGATGCACTGCGCTGCCAACATCGGCGAAGAAGGCGACGTGACCCTGTTCTTCGGTCTGTCCGGCACCGGTAAAACCACCCTGTCGGCCGACGAAAGCCGTTACCTGATCGGTGACGACGAACACGGCTGGGGCGAAGGCGTGGTGTTCAACATCGAAGGCGGTTGCTATGCCAAGTGCATCGACCTCTCCGAGAAGAACGAGCCGGTTATCTGGAAAGCCATCAAGCACGGTGCTGTACTGGAAAACGTCGTTATCGACGACGCCAAGCACGCCGACTACGCCGATGTCAGCCTGACCCAGAACAGCCGCGCCGCTTACCCGCTGGAGCACGTTGCCAAGCGTTCCGAGCAGAACCTCGGTGGCGAGCCAAACGCTGTGATCTTCCTGACTTGCGACCTGACCGGCGTGCTGCCGCCAGTGTCGATCCTCAACGAAGAACAAGCGGCCTACCACTTCCTGTCCGGCTACACCGCACTGGTGGGCTCGACTGAAATGGGTTCGGGCAGCGGCATCAAGTCGACCTTCTCCACCTGCTTCGGCGCACCGTTCTTCCCGCGTCCGGCTGGCGAATACGCAGAGCTGCTGATCAAGCGCATCCGCGGCTTCGGTTCCAAGGTTTACCTGGTCAACACCGGTTGGACCGGCGGCGGCTACGGCGTCGGCAAACGCTTCAACATCCCGACCACCCGCGCGGTGATCGCAGCGATCCAGAGCGGCGCGCTGATCGGTGCTGACACCGAACACCTCGACACCATCAACCTCGACGTGCCACTGGCCGTACCGGGCGTTGAAACCAACCTGCTCAACCCACGCAACACCTGGGCTGACAAGGCTGCGTACGACGAGGCTGCCAAAGCACTGGCCGGTCTGTTCATCGAGAACTTCAAGAAGTTCGAAGTGAGCGACGCGATCAAGGCTGCCGGGCCGAAGTTGTAAGATTGGTTTGATGTGAATGAAAAAGCCGCCCTTTTGGGGCGGCTTTTTTTTGGGTGATCAGAAGGTACGAAAAGCAGGTGCCATCCTTTCCTGCTCACTTCTGGACATCCCAAGCGCATTAGCTATCTCCGACCAAACACGGATCACGTCTTGAGTGCGCTCAATGATGTCTGCTGAATCCTCATGGCTAACCCGAAAATAACCAGCGACTTCCCTCGCCAGCTCTAAGTCCAACGCGTTGTCAGAATCAGTGATGTTCAGCTTCAACCCATCCGCATGCGCCACCGGATTCATGTCGTAGGCTGCCGACAATCGCCATCCCCGCCCAGGATCGAAAATAAACCCATGATTCCGTAGGTGGTCATCGGTATTGGATACGAGGATGTTGAAGACGATTCGTGACCAGAGTTCACGGAGGTCGGTGTTGGGTTCCGAGCCGTGTTCCATGATTACTTCCGCCAACTCTAGATAGCTGGCGCCGGTTGAGGCGTCGTCGCCATCGACGCGGTTGGTCATGGTCATAGCCGATGCAAAGTGATGTCGGCCGCCGCGTTCGGTTCGGTCGAAACGCTTCACCAGGAAGCAGTGGTGATCGCTTGCGTAGCGTCGGGCCATGCCGGTGGCAACACGTAGGCCACAATTGAGCGCCAAAGCGTTTACTACAAATTCCCAACCACCTACATCGTAGTCATCTCTCATACTTGGGAATTTGGCGATCCACAGTTGGCCGAACTCGTCGACGACGCTGGCTTTCGGCCTAGCGCCGCCCAGTGAGCCGCCTGGTGCAATGAGCATTCTTAGCCATTCGCGGCCATCGATGGCTGTGTTGTCCCTATCGTTTTCCAAGGCGAGACTTGCCTGCTCTAGGGCGCGTAGTTCGACAAAGGGTGGGGCGGCAACGCCGTCGCGGTCGTCGAGGAAGTTGCCTGCGTCATTGAGTTTGTAGCGAAGGGCGCCGACACGGAACAGGTCGTGCACGCCAAGCAGGTAATCGGATTCAAACAACTTGCTGTTGCTGGGAAGTGAGCCGTCGCGAATGTCCCTCTCTAGACGGCGCTTCATCAGCATTTGGCCCCAACGATCAGGGCTCGAGTCTGCAAAGGCGCCAAAGCGGCTCTGATGTTCCCCGGGGAATTGGCGGCCTTCGAAGGGGCCGATGCGCGGGTCTAAAGTTATGAAACTCAACTCGGGATCGGCCAGCGCCTTAGGGTCGTATTCAAATTCGAACACGTTGGTGTTGCGTGTTTTCCTTGCATGCAAAAATCCGAGGCGTCTGGCGCCTTTCAAGGATTCCCAGTCTGCATAAACAGCAATCAGCGTCATTCTTCACCTGTTGGGGGGGCGGCCTTTTTCTTCTTGTTCAAAAGGCTGGAAAGTGAGTGTGTGTTGAGTGGGAAGTCAGCCGGAATTTTCGTGGTGGTGGCGGCATCGGTAACGTTTGAAGTCCCGACGTGTTCGGATGCGCCCTTTTTTACCGCACTGGCTGCTCGTACTCGCTGGGGCTTTTTGGCTGGGGATCGTGTTGCAGGCATTAACTGCGCATCCTGCAATTGGCGTCCCATCTCATCGGCTGCAGCGAGTTTGTTCAGATCCTTCTCCAACCCCAACACTTGCATGACCGAAAGGTAGGCACCGATGGTCACTCCTGATCCTCCCGTCTCCACATTGCGCAAGGTTGTCAGCGACATGCCGGAGCGTTCAGCGACTTGTTTGGCCGTCAATTTCCGGCGCAGGCGAGCGAGTTTCAGGCGTTCGCCCAAGTCGACCAGAAGTCGAGCAGTAGAGGGCAAAAGCGGCGCTGTTTTCTTGGCCATGTGGCAGTATTCCTTCATTTTTCAACCTTAACTGCCAGAATAATAGCACTTAAGTTGAAAAATGCGGGGCAGGGCGGATCTGCAGTGTTTAAGTTTTTAAATGGCATTATTCCAACTATTTTTACGATATATAGCCAGAATACTTCCACTTAAAGGAGGGTAGTGATTGCCAGTCAGTTTTTGTTTCGACTGTGTTTTCTAGGGCTGACTCACGTAAAGGAAGCGGCTTGTCGGTATCGGTGCGCTGGGTTTCCAAACCTTCAATATGAAGGCTGGCCAAGTAGTTCGAGCGGCGTACCTTGTCGTAGTAGGCTTGCTTTTGCTCAGACGACAAAGCGGTCTTGTCGTCTGTTTCCGGTGTAAAGGTCGGACTGGAAGCGTGACGCTCCCTGCGTAAGATCTCGTCCATTTCCTGGACGCTTTCCATCAGCTCATCAAAAAACTTGCTCATGGTTACTCCGATGGTCAATTGCCTTATTTACCGCTCTCGACGAATAGGTGAGAGCTGTGTGATCACTCAAGCTCCGGTCGGAGCTTTCCAGTTGAGCATTTGCTGCTGGGCAACTTGCAGCAGATCACAACCATCCTGCGTCAGCAGATAGAGGGCGTGGGTGATGTGGGGGATGTCTTCGACGTCGGCTTGTTTGAAGTTGAGGCAGTAGAGGGTGCGTAGCAGGTCGCTTGATGCGCGTAAGCGCTGGACGGCGCATTCGAGGATGTCTTGCGGGTTGGCTTCTGTGTCGATGATCAGTGGGTTGGTGTCAGTGAGATTGGATTCGAGTGTTTGGTAACGATCAGTGGTGAATTGATTCCATGTTTTCATTTTATTGATCCTCAATTGCTTCCGGGAGAAGCCACCACATCGTGACCAAGCGACAGGAGGCGACTGTGTTCGGGTTGGTCAACCGGTGAGGATCGTGCACATACCCGGCACACCCGAAGGTGTCCCAAACACAGTCACCATAAACTGCAGGCAATTGAGTGCCGGCAGCATACAGCGCATGCGTGCGCACGATCCATTCGGGTGACCAAGCCCGAGTCGCTGATTGGCAGCGACAGTCACAACTATAGATTCGCGCCCTCAAATCCCGATAGTCGACAAAGCGGTCTGTCCTTGTAGGAACGGGACGAAGATTGCATCGGACGTTCCTACCGATCCTTCAACGTTTTTCAACGCAAATGCGCATACGCCGAAATATCCAGCAAACTCGTCGCCAACCCTGTCGCCGGTTGGTAAATCGGGCCTTTCACAGTCGAGAACGGCACGCCTTTGCTGCCGAGGGAAACATAACGTTCGCCCTGATCCAGTTCGGTGAAGTAGGTGTAGGAATAGTTGTGCATAAATTGATATCTGGCCTCGTCGCGGGCGATGCCGTTGGTGAGGTTTTCCAGGTCGGTCTGGGTCAGGTTGAGGGTTTTGTCGAGTGTTGTGCCCCAGCGGGTCAGGCAGATCTCGGCGAGGTGGCGAACGATGCGGCCGGGTTCGGTCAGCACTTTCAGGTCGCTGGTATTGGTCGGCACGCCGCCAGTGGACGTGGCGTTGCCCGCGAGGGTGGCATGGCGACCGGCCATTGGATAAATGGAGGTTTTGGTGCCGGTGGCTGTTTGCGGGATCACGCAGCTGAAACCTTTGGAGCGCTCGTCGCGGGCGTAGACGCCGACGTACTCTTTGACGTTGCTGCCGAGTTTGACGCGTTGCTCCTGAAAGTTGGCGATGCCCGGCACCGGGTCAATGGCAAAAATATTCACCGGAATGTTTTGCAGTGCGCTGTCCTTGAGCATCGCGTTGGCCAGCATGTGGCAACTAATACCGCCACGACTCCAGCCCACCAGGTTAACCGTGGTCGGAATAACGCCGCCTTTACGGAAGGTCTTGATGATTTGTTCCTGTAACTTCTGCTGGGTGACGCTGCGGTCGCCGTAGTTATATTTACGCCAGAACCAAGAGCCTTCGACTTTTACATCTTCAATGGGAATGCCGGCGGCTTTAAGTCGGTTGTATTCGGCTTCGGTGAGTTGTTCACGTTGCCATTCACATTGGCCCTTGATGATGTTCATGGCGTGTTGCACGTTTTCTTCCCAGCCTTTGCCGAACAGTGTGCCGCTGAGGCCGTAGTCCTTGTTTTCGGTGAATAGATCATCGGCCTGCAGGTTGCCGCTGCCGGGGCCGTCGACGACGATCCATTCAGCGAACTCGCGGCCTGTATGGCGCGAGGCAAGGGTGGAAACCAGTTCGCCGTCCCAGAATTTTTCATGTTGGGTATCGAACTTGTTAGAACCTGTGCCGCAAAAAAATATAGTGACGACTGTCATGATGTTGGCCTTGTTGGATATAAGAGCCAACAAGTTAGTGTGCGTCCTACTCATTAATAAAGCGCTGGGTTGTATCCGGGTTTGTGGTTTTTTATTGAGGTCGAGTTATTTAAGTTGAAGTTTGGCAACTTGCAGCAGGTCGCAGCCATCTTGCACCAATAAATAAAGCGCATTGACGATATGCGGTATATCTTTCGCATCGGCCTGTTTGAAACACATACAGTAAAGTGTTTCCAGCAGATCACTGGCGGCGCGCAAGCGTTGATCGGCGGCATCGAGCAAATCGCTGTGACTGGCGGCGGTGTCGATCAGCATCACGGGTTTTTCGCTGTAGCAGGTTTTGAGTGGCTGGTAACGGTCGATCATGGTGAGGCTTGTCCTGTTCGAAGACGCTCGGGTCGGCCGACAGAGTGCTTTCAGCCGCGCCGGCCACTATAGAAGGGCGTTGCGCAGCGGGACAAGACGGCCGCAATGGACAGTGTTTGTAGGGGATTTTTCGGGTTTTACGGATTTTCCCTACGTGATTTTTCGGCATATTCGAGGCAAAACCTCTACGCGGAAAATTCCTACCTGCTTGTCAGGTAATTCGCCGTACACGGCGGTCCGGTGCGCGACAGAATCTGTAGGGCGTTTGCAAACGTCTGACACGCGCTTAAAGGGAAAACGGCGGGCGTGCAGGCTGCTCCCACAGAATTTACGTGACCGCTGTATCATTCCGAATCGATTTGGCCCCGACCTTTTCTCGACTCGCTGCGATTGCCCGCTAGGCTGTTGGCATGGCAGCGGTCAAAGGAGTGACAGCGAATGCACAACACCCTGGAACAGGTTTTTGGTTATCCACAGTTTCGTCCCGGACAAGAGGCCGCGATCAGCGCAGTGCTGGCCGGGCGCTCGGCGGCGGCGATTTTTCCCACCGGCTCCGGCAAGTCCCTTTGCTATCAAATATCGGCGTTGTTGCTGCCGCACCTGACGCTGGTGGTCTCGCCATTGCTGGCGCTGATGCAGGATCAATTGGCGTTCCTGCAACGCCACGGCATTTCAGCGGGCAGCATTGATTCTGCGCAGAGCCGCGAAGACGCCAATGACGTGATGGCGCGTGCTCGAACGGGTGAATTGAAGATCCTGATGATCTCGGTTGAGCGCTTGAAGAACGAGCGCTTCCGCAACTTTTTGCAGCAGGTACCGATCTCCTTGCTGGTGGTGGACGAGGCGCACTGTATCTCCGAGTGGGGCCACAATTTCCGTCCCGATTACCTTAAGCTGCCGGACTATCAACGGCAGTTCAACATCCCGCAAACCTTACTGCTGACGGCTACTGCGACGCCGAAAGTCATCGTCGATATGCAGAGCAAATTCGCCATCGCTCCAGAGGATGTGGTGACCACCGGTTTCTACCGGCCCAACCTCAATCTGTTGGTGGAACCGGTGCGCGGTCAGGACAAACGTCGGCGTCTGGTGGAGTGGATGAGTGAGCGCCCGGGGCAGCCCAGCATCGTCTACGTGACCTTGCAGAAAACCGCTGAACACATCGCCGAACACCTTGAGCGCAACGGCATTCAGGCCGAGGCGTATCACGCCGGTTTGCCCCACGATAAGCGTGAAGCGATCCAGAAACGTTTCATGGCCGGGCAGTCCAATTGCATCGTCGCGACCATCGCGTTCGGCATGGGCATCGATAAGAGTGATATACGCAATGTGGTGCACTTCGACCTGCCCAAATCCATCGAAAACTACAGTCAGGAAATCGGCCGCGCCGGGCGAGACGGGCAGCCCTCGGACTGTCTGGTGCTGGCCAACCGCGACAGCCTCAACGTGCTAGAAAACTTCGTCTACGGCGATACGCCAGAGCGCGATGGCATTCGTCATGTGCTCGACGAACTGAAGGCTTCGGTGCCGGACGGGCAGTGGGAGTTTTTGCTCGGGCCGTTGGCGGATCAAAGCAACATTCGTTCGTTGCCGCTGAAGACATTATTGGTGCAACTGGAGCTGCGCGGTTTGATCGCGCCGCGCTACGCCTACTACGCCGAGTACCGCTTCAAATACCTGGTGGAACCGGACGCATTGCTCTCGCGTTTCGAGGGTGAGCGCAGGGATTTTGTCGCGGCGATTATTCAGACCTCCAATCGCGCACGAACATGGGCGACGGTGAGTTTCGACGCGATGTACGAACAGTATTCAGCCGAGCGTAATCGCGTGGTGACGGCGCTGGATTATTTTCAGGAGAAGGGCTGGGTCGAGCTTGAAAGCAAGCAGATGACCGAGGTCTACAGCCTGCTGCACAGCGACTTTGACAGTGACGTGTTGAGTGGCGAGTTGCACGATTACTTCACTCGACATGAACAGACCGAAGTGGCGCGGATTCACGCGATGCTTGAGGTTTTCGCTACCGAGCGGTGTTTGGGTTATCGACTGGCCGAGTACTTCGGTGACCACGATGCGCCCGAGCGTTGTGGGCATTGTTCGGTGTGTCATGGGCAGGTTGCACGCTTGCCGGCGCCGCCGGAGTTGCCGCCGCTTGTGGATAAAAACTTCGCGGCGCTGTGCGGTGATTTTATCCACAGGCATGAACAACACACCGGCGTCGTGCCGACAGCTGAACGGCTGACGCGGTTTTTGTGCGGGATCAGCGTGCCATTGTTTACTAAGCTCAAGGCGCGGGCGATTCCCGGGTATGCGGCACTGGAAGAATACCCCTACGCCGAAGTCCGTCACTGGACTCAGGCTCACCTCAATCCCTTGTAGGAGCCGAGCTTGCTCGCGAAGAGGCCAGCACATCCCAACAGAGCTGTTTGACCGTTAAATCGCTTTCGCGAGCAAGCTCTGCTCCTACAGGAATCGGGGCAAGCAAGGCTCTATCCATCCGCTGAATGTCGATCATCACGGTAATAAACTTCAAAAAACGTCGTCGGCTGACTATGGTGAGACCAGTCTTTGGATCGCCAACAAGAGAACAATATGAGCCAGACATCCTTCGATATTCAGCAGGCCGCCGTGATCGGCGCGGGCACCATGGGCCGGGGCATCGTCATGTGCCTGGCCAATGCCGGCGTGACAGTGCAGTGGGTAGATAACAACCCACAGATGCTTGAGCAGGCACTCGCCACCGTTGCTGACACCTATGCACACAATGTGCGGCAGGGGCGCATTGATCAGGCCGAGGCTGATGCGCGTATCGCCCGGGTCAGTGCGGCGGCGAATTACGCGGCGATTCGCAATGTCGATCTGGTGATCGAAGCGGTGTACGAGAATCTTGAACTGAAGCAGAAGATCTTCCGCGAGCTGGATGGCTTGCTGAAGCCTGAAGCGCTATTGGCGAGCAATACATCGGCACTGGATATTGATGCGATTGCGGCGGCGACAAAACGTCCGGAACAAGTGCTGGGCCTGCATTTCTTCAGCCCGGCGCACATCATGAAACTGCTGGAAATCGTTCGCGGCGCGCAGACCTCACCAGCAGCTCTGGACGCCGCACTGGCTTTGGGCAAGCGCATGGGCAAAGTCAGCGTGGTCTCGGGCAACTGCCATGGTTTTATCGGCAACCGCATGCTGCATCCGTATGTACTCGAGGCGCGCAAGATGTTGCTTGAAGGCGCTTATCCACAGCAGGTCGATGCGGCGTTGCAAGGATTCGGTTTCGCCATGGGGCCGTTTCGCATGTACGACGTGGTTGGCATCGATCTGGAATGGCGCGCGCGTGAGTTGGCCGGCAGGGGCCAGGATGCGCCAGAGGTGCAGGTGGATAACCGTCTGTGCGAAATGGGCCGGTTTGGGCAGAAATCTGGCAACGGTTATTACCATTACGAGCCGGGCAGTCGTCAGGCAGAGCATGATCCTGAGGTCGATGCGCTGGTGTTGCAGGTCAGCGAAGGATTGGGCTTTCAGCGCCGTGAGATCGGCCCGGAGGAGATTCTCGAGCGCTCCCTGCTGGCATTGGTCAACGAAGGGGCGAAGATTCTCCAGGAAGGTATTGCCGAGTCTGCCCATGACATTGATCTGGTGTATTTGAATGGCTACGGCTTCCCGGCGGATAAGGGCGGGCCGATGGCGTGGGCGGATCAGCAGGGGCTGGCGGATATTCATCAGCGGCTGTTGGCGCTGGAGACGCGGCAGGGCGATCAGTGGAAACCGGCGCGGTTGATTGGTGAGTTGGCGGCGCAGGGGAAGGGGTTTGCTGATCGCTGAGTGATTGGGTGCTTGGGGTGACGCTTTCGCGAGCAGGCTCGCTCCCACATTTGGAATGCGTTTCGAATGTGTGTGCGGGCTTGCTCGCGAAGGCCGCGCCACGGATTTAAATTAGACTCGCAACAAATACCTTCAGGAATCGTTGATCAATGTCCAACCCGATGTCCCAACGCACCGACTACCCGCACTTCCAGCCCATCACCACACGCTGGCACGACAACGACGTCTACGGTCACGTCAACAACGTGACCTACTACAGCTTCTTCGACACAGCCGTGAACACTTACCTGATCCAGGTCGGTGGTCTGAATATCCATGACGGGGAAGTGGTGGGTTTCGTGGTCAGCTCGGCATGCGATTACTTCGCGTCGATCACGTTCCCGGATCTGATCGAGATCGGATTGCGGGTTGGCAAATTGGGCAACAGCTCGGTGCAATACGAACTGGCGGTGTTCAAGGTCGGCGAAAGCGAGGCCTGTGCGGCCGGGCGTTTCGTGCATGTGTTCGTGGATCGGGCGAGCAATCAGCCGGTGCCGATTCCGGGCGAATTGCGTCAGGCGCTGGAACGTCTAGTGGTGGGATAAAGCAAAAAGATCGCAGTCTGTGGCAGTTCCTACATTAATCCCTGTAGGAGCTGCCGCAGGCTGCGATCTTTTGATCTACCTGCCGCCAATCAGCAATCAGCGGTGGCGATAATACTTGTGATGCTTGCGATGGCCATAGGCATGGCCCCGACCACGGTGGTCGTCGCGGTAGTAGCGACGGTTATCACGACCGCGATCGTAATGACGATCATCGTCATCGCTCTTGTTGCCCATGTAGTTACCCAACGCACCACCAGCACCGCCACCTGCGGCCGAACCGATCAGGCTGCCAGTGCTGCCGCCGAGGCTGCGACCGACCACGTTACCGCCAGCAGCGCCCAACGCACCGCCAATGGCTGCTTCGCCACGGCTGCGTTTGTCGGCGCCGACTGCGCTACCACCTGCGCCGCCCAAGGCTGCGCCAATGGTGGAACCTGTATTGCCGCCTAAAGACTGACCGACGACCGAGCCAAGAACCCCGCCCAATGCGCCGCCAACACCTGCTTCGGTGGTGCCGCCTGCCGACGCAAAACCACTGACCAGGCCAAGTGACAACAAGAGAATCTGGGAGAACTTCATAGAGGAGCCTCAAAGGGATGACGGCGCCGATCCTGAGGCTGTGTAACAAGCGTGACAATCGAAATCCGACGAATAGCACGACTTGTATACAATTTCGCAAGTTACTGTTTTGTATACGGAACTTATCTGTTTTTTGCCGGTCTTTAATTACTTCGGACAGGCCGCTTTTGTGAAAAAGCGGCCTTTTTTGTGGGCGTTCGAAAGGCAAAAACGAAAAGATCGCAGCCTTCGGCAGCTCCTACACCGATCCCTGTAGGAGCTGCCGAAGGCTGCGATCTTTTGATCTTGTGTTAAGCCGACTTGGCCATAATCAACCCAGTCTCACTCGCCGCTTCCAACCGGATCGCGATGAACTTCGACGTCGGCGTATGGCTGCCATCCCCGGTGCTCTCCAGCGGCACCAACGGATTCACCTCCGGATAATAAGCCGCTGCCTGCCCCGCCGGAATATCAAACGCCAGCAAGGTAAAGCCTTTCACCCGACGCTCACGACCGTCGTCCCATAGCGACACGATGTCAGCCTTCTGCCCCGGACGGAAGCCCAGGCGAATGATGTCCGCCTCGTTGGCAAACACCACATCGCGCTGGCCCTTCACGCCGCGATAACGGTCATCGAGCCCATAAATCGTCGTGTTGTATTGATCGTGGGAACGCATCGATTGCAGGATCAGATCCGGCAGTTGTCCAGTCGCACGAGTGCGTTCGTGCACCAGATCTTTCGGCAGCAGGTTCGCGCGGAAATTGGCGCGGCCCGACGGCGTGTTCCATTTGCGCGCACCAGCGCTGTTGCCAAGGTAGAAACCGCCCGGGTTTTTTACCTTCTCGTTGAATTCCTTGAAGCCCGGAATGGTGTCGGCGATCAGGTCGCGAATGCGCGCGTAATCGGCCACCAGCCAATTCCAGTCCACCGGTTTGCTGCCCAGCGTAGCGGCGGCGATGCCGGCGATGATCGACGGCTCGGAACGCATTTGGTTCGACAGCGGCTGCAACTGGCCGTTGGAGGCGTGAACCATGCTGAACGAGTCTTCCACGGTGACCGCTTGCGGGCCTTCAGTCTGGATGTCGATGTCGGTACGACCGAGGCACGGCAGGATCAGCGCGTCTTTACCGTGAGCCAAGTGGCTGCGGTTGAGCTTGGTGCTGATCTGCACGGTCAGGTCGCAATTGCTCAGCGCTTCGAAGGTGCGCGGGCTGTCCGGCGTGGCTTGAGCGAAGTTGCCGCCCAGACCGATAAAGACTTTTGCTCGACCTTCGGCCATCGCATGAATCGCCTCGACCACGTTATGGCCGTTGTGACGCGGCACCTTGAACTGAAAGCGCCGCTCCAGCGAATCGAGGAACGCCACCGGCGGACGCTCGTTGATGCCCATCGTCCGGTCGCCCTGCACATTACTGTGACCGCGCACCGGGCACAGGCCGGCGCCCGGTTTGCCGATGTTGCCGCGAAGCAGCATCAGGTTGGCGATTTCCTGAATGGTCGGCACCGAGTGACGATGCTGGGTGATGCCCATCGCCCAGCACATGATTACGTTTTTGCCTTTGGCGTACATGCGCGCGGCTTGCTCGATGTCCACGAGGGTCAGGCCGGATTGCTCGACGATTTGTTCCCACGGTGTGTCGTCGACGACCCCGAGATACTCCAGCACGTTGGTGCTGTGTTCATTGAGGAAATCGTGGTCGAACACCGCTGGCGCGCCAGCCTTCTGCGCATCGCGTTCCCATTGCAGGAGGAATTTGGCCATGCCGCGCAACAGCGCCATGTCGCCGCCGAGCGCCGGACGGAAGTAGGCGGTGTTGGTCGGCTTGTCGCCGTTGGTGAGCATTTCGATCGGATGTTGCGGGTGCTGGAAGCGTTCCAGACCGCGCTCTTTCAACGGGTTGATGCACACCACTTGCGCGCCGCGTTTCACCGCTTCACGCAACGGTTCGAGCATGCGCGGGTGGTTGGTGCCGGGGTTCTGGCCCCAGACGAAAATCGCATCGGCGTGTTCGAAATCATCGAAGGTCACGGTGCCTTTGCCGACGCCGACACTCTGCGCCAACGCCACGCCGCTGGCCTCGTGGCACATGTTCGAGCAGTCAGGGAAATTGTTGGTGCCGAAGGCGCGCACGAACAGCTGGTACAAATAAGCCGCTTCGTTGCTGGCGCGGCCCGAGGTGTAAAACTCGGCCAGATCCGGGCTCGACAGACTTTGCAGGTGTTTGGCAATCAGCGCGTAGGCGTTGTCCCAACTGATCGGTTTGTAGCGATCAGTTTCGGCGTCGTAGACCATCGGTTCGGTCAGACGGCCCTGATACTCGAGCCAGTAGTCGCTCTGTTCCAGCAACGAAGTGACGCTGTGCTTGGCGAAGAACTTGGCATCGACGCGGCGCTTGGTCGCTTCCCAGTTCACCGCTTTCGCGCCGTTCTCGCAGAACTTGACCATGCCGCTTTCCGGGGAATCGCCCCACGCGCAACCCGGGCAGTCGAAGCCGCCGTTCTGGTTGGTCTTGAGCATCATGCGCAGGTTTTTCAGGGCGTTGTCGCTGGTCAACCAGGCCTGAGCCACACTGATCAGGGCACCCCAGCCGCCGGCTGCGCCTTTGTAAGGCTTGTAGCGCGGGACGGGTTTCTGGTCGGCTTGATGATGTTGGCTCACGCTTGATTCTCCATCGCGGGGCTATACACCCGCGGCGCACTTTTCTGCGGCAGGTGGATGAGATTGAGGTTGTGTCGACGGGCCCATTGCACGGCGAGGCCCGTGGGCGCGGACAGGCTGACCAGGGTCTGGATGCCGGCGCGCAACACTTTCTGGATCAATTCGAGGCTGCAACGGCTAGTGACAATTGCCAGTCCGCCTTCGGTGGATATCTTCTGGCGGATCAGTCCGCCGATCAGTTTGTCGAGGGCGTTGTGACGGCCAATGTCTTCGCGACCGAGCAGCAGTTCGCCGCTGGCGTTCATGAACACTGCCGCGTGTACCGCGCCGCAGTACTGACCCAAAGGCTGAAACGCACTGATGCGCTGACGCAAACCATCAAGCCATTCAATCGGTGGCAACGGCGCGCCGGGTAGCACTTTCAGATCGGGCAACGCCTGTTCCACCGCTTCGACGCCACACAATCCGCAGCCACTGGTGCCAGCCATTTGCCGACGTTGCTGCTTGAGGTTCCAAAAGGCGCGGTTGGCAATGGTCACTTGCGCGTATTGCGCCGAGCCGGCGCCGGTCAGTTGCAGGTCATAGATGTCGGTCGCGTCTTCGATGATGCCGCTGCCGAGGCTGAAGCCGACGATGAAGTCTTCCAGGTCAGTCGGCGTCACCAGCATCACGGCTTGGCTGATGCCGTTGTAGGCGATCGCCAACGCGACTTCCTCAGCGAGCGCAGTGCTCGCCGACTCTTCGCGGGGAAGATCGCTGTAGCTGTAGGTCTGGCTGGCGGCAGGCGCGGGCGTTTCGAGTGCAGGCGCCGCGCAAGTTGGGCGCTTGGCGTTCATGGCATCACCGACGGTTTGATCAACGTTAAGACTAGGCGCGTCAAGTTGTCGCGTCTAATCGCTACTGTCGATGTATTGATAGATGGCGTCGATCAAGGGGCCTTTTCCGTACGCATACGGTTACAGAGTCATTGGTCGGCTCGGAACCGGGTTTGCCTGACGTGGTCTAGGCTTGGGCATCTGGAACCCAAATCAAGGAGTGTGCGCTATGAGTCTTTTGAGCTTTGTGAAAGAAGCGGGTGAGAAGCTGCTGGATCTGCTGACCCCCGGTAACGCCAATGCCAGTGAGCAATTGAAGGATCACATCAATAAGGTCGGGCTGGGCAATCCGAATGTGCAGGCAACGGTAGACGGCGACAAAGTCACCGTAACCGGTGAAGTGGCAAGTCAGGAAGAGAAAGAGAAAATCCTGCTGGCCGTTGGCAACATTGCCGGTGTTGGCAGTGTTGATGATCAGATCACCGTGAGCGGCCCGGTTGTGACGGCTGCGCAGTTTGTTGTGGTGAAATCGGGCGACACCCTCAGCGCGATTTCACTGCGCGTGTACGGTGATGCCAACAAGTATCAAAAGATTTTCGATGCCAACAAACCGATGCTCAAGGATGTGAACAAAATCTATCCGGGTCAGACACTGCGTATTCCTGAGTAAACAGGAACCCCTGTGGCGAGGGGATTCATCCCCGTTCGGCTGCGCAGCAGTCGCAAAGATTTTGGGGCCGCTACGCGACCCAACGGGGATAAATCCCCTCGCCACAATGATTTGTCACAAGCCTGAGATGAGGTCGCGGTAGTCTTCGACTGCCGCGAATTCGGCCGTGTCTTTCGGGCCTTTGCGGCTGTCGGGTAGTTTGACTGCCAGCAAGTGCGCCACCCCAAAATCCCGCGCGCTGCGCAGAATCGGCAAGGTGTCGTCGATGAACAAACTGCGTGCCGGATCAAAACCGATATCTGCCTGCAACGCGTCCCAGAACTGCGGGTTTTCCTTGGGGAAACCGTAATCATGCGAGCTGATCAGCCGCTCGAAGTACGGCGCCAGTTCAATCCGTTCCAGCTTCAGCGACAGTGAGTCACGGTGGGCGTTGGTGATCATGATCACCCGTTTCCCGGCGCGTTTTATTGCTTCCAGAAAAGTATCCGCATCAGGACGCAAAGCGATCAGGTGCGCGGTTTCCTGTTTCAACTCACGCACTGACAGCTTCAGTTCGCTGCTCCAGAAATCCAGGCAATACCACTGCAACTGACCAGCATGGCGTTCGAACAGCGGCTGCAATTCCATCTCGGCCATTGCGCGGCTGACCCCGTGCAGTTCGGCGTAGCGCTGGGGCAGGTGTTCCAGCCAGAAATGGTTGTCGAAGTGCAGATCCAGCAGCGTGCCGTCCATGTCCAGCAGGACGGTATCGATGTCGGACCAGGGTAAAGAGGGCATGGCAACGTCTCGAAACGGTAGAAAGATATCCGACGTAAACAATCGGGAAAGCCGCGTTATAGTAGCGCGTTCACGCCAAGGAGCTTTGCATGCGCCAGAAACCTACCGTACTCGCCCGCGAGATCGTCGCCACCAGTCGTCTGTTTTGCGTCGAAGAACTCAAGCTGCGTTTTTCCAATGGCGTGGAGCGCACCTACGAGCGGCTGGTCGGCAAGGGCGCCGGCTATGGCGCGGTAATGATCGTGGCAATGCTCGATGCCGAGCACGCGGTGCTGATCGAGGAATACTGCGGCGGCACTGACGAGTACGAATTGTCGCTGCCCAAAGGCTTGATCGAGCCGGGCGAAGACGTGCTGGCGGCGGCTGAACGTGAGCTCAAGGAAGAAGCCGGGTTTGGCGCGCGGCAACTGGAGCATCTGACCGAGCTGTCGCTGTCGCCCGGTTACATGAGCCAGAAGATTCAGGTGGTGCTGGCCACCGATCTCTACGAAGAGCGGCTGGAGGGCGACGAGCCCGAGCCGATGCGGGTCGACAAGGTCAATCTGCGTGATCTTGCGGCGCTGGCGCAAAATCCGCAATTCTCCGAAGGCCGCGCATTGGCGGCGCTTTATCTGACCCGTGACTTGCTGACGCAGCGTGGGTTCTTTCAATCGTGAGTGGTATGTCGATGAATTTTCCCCATCCGTTGATGGCGCCGGTGGTTGCACTGGCATTGCAGGCCGGCGAAGCGATTTTGCCGTTCTGGCGCGCAGGCGTTGAAGTGACGGCTAAATCTGATGATTCGCCGGTGACGGCTGCGGATCTGGCGGCGCACCATTTGATTCTGGCGGGGCTGACCGCGCTGGATCCGAGTATTCCGGTGCTGTCCGAAGAAGACGCGAACATTCCCCAAAACGTACGTGCGGGATGGACACGCTGGTGGTTGGTGGATCCGCTGGATGGCACCAAAGAATTCATCAGCGGCAGTGAAGAATTTACCGTCAACATTGCGTTGATCGAAAACGGTCGGGTGGTGTTTGGCGTGGTGTCGATGCCGACCAACGGTCGCTTTTACGTCGGTGGTGCCGGGCTTGGCGCGTGGCGTTGTGACAAGGACGGCACACCGGTTTCGATACAGGTGCGGGATGTGCCGGGGCCGGGTGAGACGTTTACGGTTGTCGCCAGCCGTCGGCATTCCAGCCCTGAGCAGGAGCGTTTGCTGGCGGGCCTGAGCGCCAGCCTCGGTGAACTGCAGTTGGCGAACATCGGCAGCTCGCTGAAGTTTTGCCTGCTGGCGGAAGGGGCGGCCGATTGCTATCCGCGACTGGCGCCGACTTCGCAGTGGGACACGGCGGCAGCGCAGGGTGTGCTGGAAGGGGCGGGGGGCGAGGTACTGGATTTACGCGGTGAGGCGTTTTGTTATCCGGCGCGGGAATCGCTGTTGAACGAGTTTTTTTTGGCGCTGCCGGCGAAGGCTGCATGGCGGGCGAGGTTGTTGGAGTTGGCGCGCGGGTAAGTGGGCTGATCCGGAGTTCCCCTCACCCCAGCCCTCCCCCCCAGGAGAGGGAGCTGATGTTTATGCAGTTCAAAACCTGAGTTCGACTCGATATCTCAGGTCGACGGATTCCGCTACAACGCCTCGGTCAGTCCCCTTTCCTTCAGGAGAGGGAGCTGATCTTTATGCAGTTCAAAACCTGAGTTCGACTCGATATCTCAGGTCGATGCAAATCGAGAGAACAGCCAAAATCAGTCCCCTCTCCCCCCGGGAGAGGGTTAGGGTGAGGGGCTTTTGATCGTCAGCGGTGCAACACGTATTGCCCACTAAACGTCACCGCATCGACTTCACTCCCGACATTGACGATCCGCGTCTGCAACACCAACCGCGCCCGCCCATACCGCTGATACATCGCCAAAAACCTTTTCCACACCACCGCATCAGGCGCCGGGCAAATCGCCGTGGCATCGCCCGTCACCGGCAGCGGATAACTGATCTGCCCTTCCTGAATCACGATGTGCCCATCGGTGATCCCTTCTTCTTTCAAACGTAAATGCAACCAGCCCCACCCTGCCAGCACCGCGCCGCAGTAGAGACTGCCGCCGAACATGGTGCTCTTGTGGTTGACGTTGGGATCGAGCGGCAAATACAGGCTCAATTGCTGCTCGCGCCAGTCGAGCACCCGCAGGCCCATGTCGCGGGTCAGCGGAATATCGTGATGAAGCACCGACTCCAGATAACGACTGTCTGTGCTCATTCGTTTTCATCCCCGTGACTGCTGTCACCAAAATTCAGACCGTGCTTGCGCAGTTTGTCGTGCAGGGTCTTGCGCGGAACGCCCAGTGCTTCGGCGAGGCTGCGCACCGAGCTGTGCGAGCGCGCCAGTTCAGCGGCAATCAGCGATTTTTCGAAGTGTTCCACTTGTTCGCTTAGCCCGCCTTCGACAACTGCAACAGTCACACCGTCGACACCTTCAACAGCACTGTTATCCAGCGCCAGTTCCAGACCGAGGGCAAAGCGTTCTGCGGCGTTCTGCAATTCGCGCACGTTGCCAGGCCAGGTGTGGCGCAGTAACAAAGCGCGTTGCGCCGGTTGCAATTCATGCGGCGGCAAACCGTGGCGGGCACTGGCTTCGTCGGCGTAATGCTGGAACAGCATCAGCGCATCTTCGCCACGTTCGCGCAGCGGCGGAATGCGCAGCGGTGCGACGTTGAGGCGGTAGTACAAGTCGGCGCGGAAACGCCCCTGATCAGCCGCCTGACGCAAGTCTTCCTTGGTCGCAGCGATAACCCGGATGTCCAGCGGGATCAACTGATTGCCACCGAGTCGCTCGACCACACGCTCCTGGAGCATGCGCAGCAATTTCACCTGCACGTCCATGCTCATGCTTTCGATTTCATCGAGAAACAGCGTGCCACCATTGGCGAATTCGAACTTGCCGATCCGGCGTTTTTGCGCGCCAGTGAAGGCGCCCGGTTCGTGGCCGAACAGTTCGCTTTCGACCACGGACTCGGCCAATGCGCCGGCGTTGATCGCCACAAACGGCCCGTTGCGTCGGCTCGACAAGTCATGCAGCGCGCGGGCGACGACCTCTTTGCCGGCGCCGGTTTCACCGAGGATCAGCACGTCAGCCTTGGTCGCCGCCAGTGCGCCAATCTGCTCACGCAGGCGCAGCATCGGTGCCGATTGGCCGACCAGTCGCGCGCTCAACTCATTGCGATCGCTGAGGGCCAGACGCAGGCTGCGGTTGTCCAGCACCAATCGGCGCAGGGCTAACGCGCGGCGCACGCTGTCGAGCAGCGCATCGCTGGCGAAAGGTTTTTCGAGAAAGTCGTAAGCGCCGGCGCGCATCGCTTGCACCGCCAGCGGCACATCGCCGTGGCCGGTGATCAACAGCACCGGCAGCTCAGGATCCTGCGCGTGCAGTTCGCTGAGCAGTTCCAGTCCGTCCATGCCCGGCATGCGAATGTCGCTGACCACCACACCGGGCCAGTCACGCTCAAGCTGTGCGGCGAGGCCTTTGGCTTCGGACAGCGGCAGGATTTTCAGGCCGGCCAGATCCAGAGTCTGGCCGAGGGCCTGACGCAGGTGCGGATCGTCGTCGATCAACACCACCTGAATGCGATTGTCGATGGTCATGCACTTCGATCCTCGGACGGTTGCAGGCTGACCCCGGGTGCACCGGCGCGCAGCCGCAGGGTGATCAAGGCGCCGCCTTGCTTGTGGTTGGCGAACGACAGTTCACCGCCGAAGGCGCGCATCAGGGTTTCGCAAATGGCCAAACCCAGACCTAGCCCCTGCGTGCGGGTCTTGGTGGTATAGAACGGCTCGCTGGCGCGGCCGAGAGCTTCCATGCAGAACCCCGGGCCGTTGTCGCGAATGTACAGATTGACGCCCTCGGCGGTGGATTCGGCACTCAGCCACAATTTGCGCGGCGGGCCTTTTTCGGTGAGCGCGTCGAGGGCGTTGGCCAATAGATTGCCGAGTACTTGGCGCAGACGAGTTTCCCCGGCTTCGACCCATAACGTGGCGGCGGGCAAATCGCGGATCAGCTCGACTTCCATGCTGCGCCGACGTTTGGCCAGCAGTGCCAAGGCATCGTCCAGCGCCGGTTGCAGGGCCACGCTTTCCGGAGCATGACGATCGCGGCGGGCGAAGGCGCGCAGGTGGGCGATGATCGAGGCCATGCGCCCGGTCAGTTCGCTGATCAATTTGAGGTTGCCGCGCGCGTCGTCGGTGCGCTGATGATCGAGCAACACCTCGGCGTTTTCTGCGTAACTGCGGATCGCGGCAAGCGGCTGATTGAGTTCGTGACTGATGCTCGCCGACATCGTCCCCAGCGCCGACAGTTTGCCGGCCTGCACCAGATCGTCCTGCGCGCGCACCAGTTCCTGCTGCGCCTGTTCGCGTTCCAGCACTTCCTGTTTCAGGCGCCGGTTGAGGCCTTCGAGGTCGCTGGTACGTTCGGCAACACGACCTTCGAGTTCGCGGCGCGCCTTGGCCTCGAAAGCGATGCGTTCCAGATAATGACGGCGACGCTGCATCATCAAACCGAGCAGCAACATCACCACCAGCAACGTGGCGCCACCGATGGCTACGACCGTGCGCACGGGGCGATCGATCAGCGTGCGCGGGGCAAGGATGCTGACACTCCAGCCGGTTTCGGCGATGTCGTGGGTCTGGATCAGCCAGGCAGTGGGGCTGAGGTTCAGCGGTCGAGGTTCGCGGGTTGGATAAGGCTGGATCGCGGTGATGGCTGAGCGTTCAGCTTCGCTCAACTCGCGGGTCGAGCGGAAACGCCATTCCGGGCGCGAGGTAAGAATGACCACGCCGTTGTGGTCGGTGACCAGCAGCTGTTCCGGAGTTTTGCCCCAAAGACTTTCGGTGTGATCGAGATCGACCTTGATCACCAATACGCCGATGATTTTCTCGCCGTTGCGCACGGCGGCGGCGAAGAAGTAACCGCGTTTGGCTGACGTGGTGCCGAGCCCGAAAAAGCGCCCCAGACGCCCGGCCATCGCTTCACTGAAATACGGACGGAAGGAGAAATTACGGCCGACAAAACTGTCGTGCTTATCCCAGTTGGAGGCCGCCAGCGTCTGCCCGCTGGTGTCCATCAGGTACATGACCTCGGCGCCGGTTTGCGCTGCGATATTTTTCAGCAGGCGATTGGCGTTGCCTTGGGTGACACTGTCATCTGGCGCGCCGAGGACAGAGCGCAGCGCGGGCAGATCACCGAGGATCTGCGGCAACACTTCGTAGCGGTGCAGGGTGCCCAGCAGGTTGGCGACGTAGAGGTCGAGGGTCTGACGATTCTGGCCGGCCAGTTCGCTGCGGTAATACCGCTCGGCGAGATGTTCCAGCGGCCACAACAGCGGCGCCAGACACAGCGCCAGCAACGCAAGGCTGCGCCAGCGGGGTCTGCGGGGAAGGGTTGGTTTCATGCCGAATGCGCCTGTGGGGAACAGGCGCATTATGCCTAGGCTCAGGCGAAGACGTCAGCGTCCTTGAGCAACGCGGCAGCCTGATCCTTGGCGGACAGCTTCGGCGCTTCGTCCAACTGCCAGTCGATGCCCAGAGCAGGATCATCCCAGCGAATGCTGTGCTCGGACGTTGGGTCATAGTAGTTGGTGGTTTTGTACAGGAATTCGGCGAACTCGCTCAGCACCACGAAACCATGGGCGAAACCTTCCGGTACCCACAGTTGGCGATGATTTTCAGCAGAAAGACGCACCGCCACAGACTTGCCGAAATGCGGCGAACTGCGACGAATATCCACGGCTACGTCCAGCACTTCACCGACGGTGACGCGAACCAATTTGCCTTGGGTGTTTTGCAGTTGGTAATGCAGACCACGCAGTACACCTTTTTGCGAACGCGAGTGGTTGTCCTGCACGAATTGAGTGTCCAGACCGGTCGCATCCTGGAACGCCTTGGCGTTGAAACTCTCGTAAAAGAAGCCGCGCTCGTCACCGAAAACTTTGGGTTCGATGATCAGAACACCGGGCAAATCGGTGGTGATGACATTCATGAGGACTTCCATAGGCAGATGTGAATGGCCCACATTCTTGCGCAAAGTATCGAGGGGCGCGAGTGTTGCAGTGGGAATTGCCGAGAAACGCTGTAACAACAGGTAGGGGTTGCGCATCCTCTGCAGCAATGGCGATATAGGCGCCTAATAAAATTTCAGGGGTTTTTTGCATGCCACTTGCCACGTTGTTTCACCGCGCCAGTTTGCCCAGCCCTCAGGTTTCTGAGGCGCAAGCCCTGCAATGGCTCGCGGAACATTACGGGATCAGTGGCCGGTTAAAAGCCTTGGGCAGCCAGCAGGATCTCAACTTCCGGGTCGACAGTGAGCGCGGCCGCTTTGTACTGAAAATCTGCCGTGGCGACTATTCGCTGGTGGAGTTGCAAGCCCAGCACGCCGGCCTCAAGTACCTCGCCGAACATTCCGCAGTCAGGGTGCCCAGCGTTATCGTCGCCAACAATGGTCAGGATTTGTTGACCTTGGAATCCGCTGGCGAATCGGTGCACGTGCGCTTGCTCGATTATATCGAGGGCCAGCCGCTGACCGATCTCGACCATTTGGGCAAAGAAGTCGTGGCCGGGTTTGGCCGGCTCTGCGGTGAGATGGATCTGGCGCTGGCCGGTTTTGATCATCCGGGCCTTGAGCGCACGTTGCAGTGGGATGCGCGCCACGCCAGCGCGTTGATCAGCCATTTGCTGCCGGTGATCAAGGATCAGCGTCAGCGCGAATTGATCGCCGACTCAGCCGAACAGGCTGAGCGCCGCTTGCAGCCGCTGCTCGAGAAGCTGCCGGTGCAAGCGATTCACATGGATATCACCGACGACAACGCGGTGTGGCAGCGCGATGCGCAGCGCCATTGGCAATTGCAGGGCGTCATCGATTTTGGCGATCTGGTGCGCACCTGGCGTATTACCGATTTGTCGGTGACCTGCGCTGCATTGCTGCATCACGCCGGCGGCGATCCGTTTGTGATTCTGCCGGCAGTGCAGGCCTATCACGCGGTCAATCCATTGCAACACGAAGAGTTGCAGGCACTGTGGCCATTGATTGTGGCGCGGGCGGCGGTGCTGGTGCTGAGTGGCGAGCAGCAGGTCAGTATTGATCCGGCCAACACCTACAGCCGCGACAACCTCACCCACGAATGGGAAATTTTCCGCGTGGCGACCTCGGTGCCGCTGGCGCTGATGGAGGCGGCGATTCTGACGGCGGTCGGTCATTCCCTGCCGGCCATCAATAGCGAAGGTTTTGCCCCGTTGCTGCCGAGCCTGGTCGGGCGCGAATTTGCCTTGATCGATCTTGGCGTCTTGAGCGCGCATTTCGAGGCGGGCAACTGGGAGCAGGAAGGTATCGATCAGCGCCTGCTGACCGAAGCCGCTGCGGCGCATGGTCTGGCGGCGAGCCGTTATGGTCAGTACCGTTTGTCGCGCACGTGCCCTGACAGCGCCGATGAACCGGACACGTTCCCGCTGCACGTCGAATTGCGCGTGCCCAACGGCACTGCCGTCGAAGCACCGTTTGCCGGCGTGCTACATCAAGCGGCGGATGGCGCGTTGCGCCTCGATGGCCCGCAACTCAGCGTACGTCTGTGGGGCGTGGCACCTTCGCTGCACAGCGGCGCGGCGCTGGTTAAAGGTCAGGTGTTGGGCTCGGTCAGCGGCCCGCTGTTGGTTCAGCTATGCCGTGGTGCGCAGCTGGAAGCGCCGCTGTTCTGCACGCCAACCCACGCGGCGGCTTGGCAGGCATTGTGTCCGTCGCCAGCCGCGCTGTTGGGGCTGGCCTGCGATGCCGAGCCGGAGCTGGATGGCAAAACCCTGCTTGAACGCCGCGATGCCAGTTTCGCCCGCACGCAAAAACATTATTACGTCGACCCGCCGCGCATCGAACGTGGCTGGCGCAATCACCTGATCGACATGCAGGGCCGCTCCTATCTGGACATGCTCAACAACGTCGCGGTGCTCGGTCACGGTCATCCGCGCATGGCCGCTGTGGCTGCGCGTCAGTGGTCACTGCTCAACACCAACTCGCGTTTCAACTATGCGGCAGTCGCCGAGTTTTCCGAGCGCTTGTTGAAGCTGGCACCGGAAGGCATGGATCGGGTATTCCTGGTCAACAGCGGCAGTGAGGCCAATGACCTGGCGATCCGTCTGGCATGGGCCTACAGCGGCGGTCGCGACATGATCAGCGTGCTGGAGGCTTATCACGGCTGGACGGTCGGCGCCGATGCGGTGTCGACGTCGATTGCCGATAACCCGAAAGCCCTGGAAAGCCGCCCGGACTGGGTGCACCCGGTGCCTGCGCCCAATATGTATCGCGGTGAGTTCCGTGGCGTCGATTCGGCACCGGATTACGTGCGCAGCGTTGAGCATCACCTGGAAAAACTCGCCGAGCAGAAGCGCCAATTGGCCGGGTTTATCTGCGAACCGGTGTACGGCAATGCTGGCGGCATCTCGCTGCCACCGGGTTATCTGAAACAGGTTTATGCCTTGGTGCGCGCGCAGGGCGGGGTGTGCATCGCCGACGAAGTGCAGGTCGGTTATGGGCGTATGGGTAAATTTTTCTGGGGCGTTGAAGAGCAGGGCGTGGTGCCGGACATCATCACCATGGCCAAAGGCATGGGCAACGGCCAGCCACTCGGTGCGGTGATTACTCGCCGGGAGATTGCCGAGGCGCTGGAGGCCGAAGGTTATTTCTTCTCGTCGGCGGGCGGCAGTCCGGTCAGTTGCCAGATCGGCATGGCGGTGCTGGATGTGATGGAAGAAGAAAAGCTTTGGGAAAACGCGCAGGTGGTCGGTGGCCACTTCAAGGCACGGCTTGAAGCGTTGATCGATAAACATCCGCTGGTGGGCGCGGTGCACGGTTCCGGGTTCTATCTGGGGCTTGAGCTCATCCGTAACCGCGAGACGCTGGAAGCGGCGACCGAAGAGACCGCGCTGCTGTGTGATCGTCTGCGTGAGTTGGGGATTTTCATGCAGCCGACCGGGGATGATCTGAATATTCTCAAGATCAAACCACCGATGGTGACGTCGCGCCAGAGTGTGGATTTCTTTGTCGACATGCTGGATCGGGTGCTCACCGAAGGACTCTGACACTCACCCCATGTAGGAGCTGCCGAAGGCTGCGATCTTTTGTTCTTTATTTTTTAGAGCAAAATAAAAATATAGCACCCATAGGGA